>JBARQF010000246.1:0-2891 GCA_049643605.1 Dehalococcoidales bacterium | reverse complement strand
ATTTCGCCTACTTCGGCTCGGTGCACGGTACCGCGCCTGATATTGCCGGCAAGGGCATTATAAATCCCACCGCAACACTCCTCTGCGGTGCCATGCTTCTGGAGCATCTTGGCTACGAAAAAGAGGCGACCAGGCTGGAGGCGGCGGTATATAAGGTCTATCAGGACGGGAAATACCTCACCCGCGACCAGGGGGGAAATGCCTCCACCGCTCAGTTCTGCGAAGCGGTCAAAGCCAATCTGTAAATAAAACTTGAAGTGGTACTTTTGATGAAACGAATCATCTATGCTCTCCTTGTCGTGATAGTGCTGTCCAGCCTGCTGCTGGCGGGCTGCCAGTGCGGCCCGGGAACGGCGCTGAACCTTTACGGCATCGACCCCATTACTCTCGACCCGGCGGTCTCCGGCGAGATGATTTCGCATGAATATATCCAGCAGATTTACAATGGTCTGGTGCGCCTTGACGAGAACCTGGAGCCGTCCCCGGATATTGCCGAACGCTGGGAAGTGAGTGCTGACGGGCGCACCTATACTTTCTATCTGCGTAAAGATGTCAAGTTTCAGGACGGTCGAGAGGTCACCGCCAGCGACGGCAAATATTCTCTGGAACGTGCCTGTTGGCCGGCTACGGGGTCGCTGACCGCGGCTACCTATCTGGGGGACATTGTCGGCGTCAGCGAGGTGATAGCCGGTCAAGCGGAAGAGATAAGCGGCATCAGTGTCGTTGATGACCACACACTACAGATAACCATTGATACCCCCAAGTCCTATTTCCTGGCCAAAATGACCTACCCGGTGGCGTTTGTGGTGGACAGAAACGAAGCAGAGACGGGTGGCGAGTGGTGGCGTGAGCCCAACGGCACCGGCCCATTCCGTTTGCAAAGCTGGGAGAAGGAAAATAGGCTGGTTCTGGAAAAGAACGACCACTATCACGGTGAGAAAGCCGGGGTTGGCACGGTGGTCTTCCAGCTATGGGGTGGCGTGCCGATGAACATGTATGAAACCGGGGAAATCGATGCCACGGACGTTAATATCAATTACATTGACAAGGTCGCCGACCCGGCCGGCAATTTTTATCGGGAACTGGAGATTGTGCCGGAGCTCAGCTTCAGCTATATTGGCTTCAACCACACCCGGCCGCCGTTCGATGATGCCAGGCTGAGGCGGGCTTTCAGCATGGCAATTGATAAGGACAAGATGGTCTCGCTGGTCTTCAGGGATATGATGGAGCGGGCCGATGGCATCCTGCCGCCGGGCATTCCCGGTTTCAATGAGAATCTGAAAGGCCTGGACTTTGATGTGGCGGCGGCGAAAAACCTGATTGCCGATTCCACATACGGCAGCGTGGAAAATTTGCCGCCGATTACCATCACCACCATGGGCTGGGGAGGGCTTATTTCGAACAGCCTGGAAGCGATTGTCCACCAATGGCGGCAGAATCTCGGTGTGGAGGTTACAGTAAGGCAGCTGGAGCCGGAGCAGTTCCTCTACAACCTGAAGCAAGAGAAGGACGAGATGTACCAGTTAGGCTGGGTGGCCGACTATCCCCACCCCCAGGACTTCCTCGAACTTCTTTTCCGGACCGGGGAGGAAAATAACGCCGGCGAGTACAGCAACCCGGCGGTGGACGATGTCCTGGACCGGGCGGGGATAGAACTGGATTATGAAACCAGCCTGGCGCTCTACCAGGAAGCCGAGCAGATGCTGGTCGAGGACGCTGCCTGCATCCCGCTGTGGTTCCCCAGGAATTACTTTCTGGTCAAGCCCTACGTCAGCGGCTATGAACTGACGCCGATGGGCTATGCCGACCTGAGCCGGGTATCTGTCGAGCGCGACTGAGCAGCGACCTTATCTCCCGGGCACCGAGCTCACGTGTCTTGCCCTCAGGAAGAGTGCCCAGATTCAAATTGCCGAAGCGGACTCGCTTCAGGGCCAGCACCCGGTACCCCAGGTGGGCGAACATGCGGCGCACCTGTCGCTTCCGGCCCTCGTGAATGGTGAGGCTGTAGTTGAAGGGTTCAACGGTTATCTCCCTGACCCTGCTTGGACTTGTTTTACCGTCGTCGAGCTCAACCCCCTGTTCCAGCCGCCGTTTTTCCTCCGACTTTAGTTTGCCCTCAACCTGTACCAGGTACTCCTTTTCGTGCTCGTAGCGGGGGTGGGTCAGGCGGTAGGCAAGGTCACCGTCGTTGGTGAGCAGGAGCAGGCCGGTGCTGTCTTTGTCCAGTCGCCCCACCGGGTAGAGCCTGAGGCGGCGGTAATTATCCGACAGTAAATCGGTGACTTTCTCCCGACCCCGCTCATCACTGAGGGTGGAAATGTAGCCAGCAGGCTTGTGCAGCATGAGGGTCATTGTCCGTTCGGGCTTGAGGTCGAGCTTCCTGCCGTCCAGCATGATTTTATCTTTTTCGGTATCTACCGGGTGGCGGAAGTCGGTGGTTATCTGGCCGTTGACGGTGACGCGCTCGTACTTTATGGCGTCGGCCATCCTGCGGCGTGAGCCGAGACCGGCGGCGGTAAGGGCTTTGAGCAGGGGTTCAGGTTTCATATCAAGTCTGAAAAGCAGTATACCATGATGTGTTTTCACCTCAAAAGTTAATTTATCATTTTGTGCGTAAAATACCGTTTTTAATTTCCCTGTTATTTGTCATACGTTAGCAAAATGAATATCAGCAAAATCCTATTAATTAGACTATTGACTATTTTAACTTCATGTCGTACATTTTAGGAAAAGTGAATACTTAGGGTTTTTACTCAGATGGAATGGCAGGAATTAGAAAATATTGTTCGACGAGTCGCCTCTTTTCTATGGGAATGTGAGGCAAAACCAGAAATAATAAATGGGGTTAATATAGACTGTGTCTGTAAAATAAAAACGGACTACTGGATAAC
>JBARQF010000245.1:0-1736 GCA_049643605.1 Dehalococcoidales bacterium | reverse complement strand
AAGACTGACCTGTTGGTTCTCAGGCAGCAGAGTCTGAATAAACAACCGCCCCTTACCATTAGTAACTACCATATCCTGACCGTCCTTAGCAGGGACCTTCATTGCCTGCAACAGCCAGGTTTTTTTTAGTTGGGGATTCTTGGAGCTTACACGATCGAAGATGACAAAGCTGCCGGGCCGAAGAAACACAATCTGACGTGTAAAATAAGCAAGCTTCTCTGGTGAATAGGCTCGTGTGCAATCACCGGCCACGTACAGGTACTCCCCTCGGTCTTCGAAGGCTAAGATATCCGCGATATTGTAGAGCTGTCGTCCTTTTTGCCATTCGGCCGGGTCTGTTACTGCGCCATTGTGATGCGGCCAAGAATGCGATTGCCCTCCGTCATTTCCTGAAACAGGGCCGGCACGTATCTTCGGCCACACCTCTGATGGGTCGCGGACAAGTATCGTGTTATGAGCAATGCTGCGCAAGTGGTAGTTGACATCATGGCTGGACCCAAAGGAATCATAATGGCCGCCGTCACCGGCAAGCTCCTCATACTTGTAAATGAGGAAATGGCCCACATCCAAGTGCTGATGAGCAGTGAAACGGTCTCCACACTTAAAGAAGAAATATGTTGCGTCTTCATCCCATGAGCTGCGGGCATAGACATAGCCAGGCCCCGGGCTGAGATGAGAAAGCTTAAAGTCCCTGAGGTTACTTTTTCTGATGGAAGTATCTCGCCAAAGAAAATCCTTGTACGCATTTACTCCTACACTTGAGCTGGATGCTGTCTCATTGAACGCCTGTACTGCCTGATGTCCCGGATCATCGCGGAAATGGTTTACGAGGATACGTCTGGCCGATAGGGCCTTATCTCGGTCTCCACCGAAAACACGGCCTCCTCCATCACCCATAGGGATTGGCCGGCGAGAGTTGTATATCTTGATGCCGGGATAAGCTTCAAACATGCCTGCGATTGCACGGTTCTTGAAAAACCTTGGAGCTGCCGCGTAATAGTCAACGCCCTCACAATGGCGGGCAACCTCACAGAAGAAAAGCCACTCATATAGCCAGTAGTTTATGTAATACCCTTCCGCCCATCCACCTCCATCACCCGCCAGGTTAAGAGCTGGTGCTGCACGGGTACGCCATTCTTGTTCAAGCGCCTGGAGAATAGAGTCGGCACGCTCATTTTCATAATACGCAGCGTAGCAGGCCAATCCGATTCCCCAATTCTTGTATCCATACCAGCCGTTGTGGAATACATGGGTTTCCGAGCGCACATTCGCATCAACAGTTTTGTTCAAGTATTCATGAAACTTTACGCGTTGGTCTTCGCTCCAATATTCATAGCATAAATCGTAAACTATTGCACAGCGGGCCAGATCGTGGGCGAAAGGGACATGTCCTTTTCGAATAGGACCATTGATGTACTTCATTGCCATCTGTACAGCACGTTTGCCAAGCTGCTCATCATATTCCACGGCACAAACAATAGCCATCGATATCATTTTAGCATGATCGCCGGCATCAAGCTCACGTGCCACACGCGCAGCTCGCTGATAATCCTCGACACGTTCCTTGGCTAATCTCTGCAAATGCTCACGAGAACCCAAAAGCCGGGGATGTTCGTCTGGGACGGTATGCTTAATGGTCTGACCGGCAGCAGATGAAATTGGAAATAACAAGCAAAGAAGGGGCGTTCCGAACCATATTCCAATGACAAAGTATAATGAAACTGCTAACCTTCTCG
>JBARQF010000244.1:0-5291 GCA_049643605.1 Dehalococcoidales bacterium | reverse complement strand
CTTTGTTTCATCACCCATGACCGGACGCTAATTCGCCAGATTGCAAATAAGATCATCGAGATAAAGGATGGCAATCTACAGATATTAACCGGAAATTATGATGCCTATCTCAATTGGAAGGAGTCTTTGGGACAAGGGGTTTCAGAGATTCTCGAAGTGCCGATGTCTTTAGATATAAGAAAAAGTGCGACAAATAATAGACTGCATCAGCGCAAGGTAATCGAAGGGGAATTAAGGAATAAGTATTACCGGGAGGGCGCTCCCGCTAGAAAGCGAATAGCTGAAATCGAGACTGAACTTTCGGAGCTAGAGACGCAGGTTAGAGAAGTCGAGAGCTTGTTTTCCGATGAAGAGCATTATGGACATAGTGCGCGGGTTATCGCCACCATAGAGAAGCATCACAGGCTAAAGGAGAGTATAAGCTTGCTTATAGAGGAATGGGAACGGCTTTCTATAGGACTTGAGAGGATGAAACGAGAGTTTGAGAAAGCTAAGAGTACCACCGAGACTTGAGTTAAGGTTGTGAGCCAAACTAAAAACCAGCATGTAACTCACTGAACATCCCATCTTATTGTGCAGCATAAAAAGGTTCCTTTTTAACTTCATAGATCCACGCCTGACCTACAGGCGTGAAATTCGGCGCATCTTTTTAGTAGATGGCAAACAGTCCGTCATTTGTATGATTTAACAATTTGGGCTATTATCCAATCTCTATGCTGTTTGACATTACAATAGAGGATACCTTATCATCCTCTCAACCTAACAAATAAAGGAGGTAACACTCGATGCAAGCGTATTGCATGAAATGCCGCAGCAAGAAAGAGATGAAGGACCCCAAGTCAATCACCATGAAGAATGGTAAACCGGCGACCCAGGGAACTTGCCCCACCTGTGGGACAAAGATGTTCCGGATTGGGAAAGCTTAAGCAGCATCTTAGAAAAGGTATTGTAAATTGAGGCCGGGCAGCCCTGTTACAGGTGCCCGACCTCCTCATTATGATTGATACACGAATCTTTAAGGAGCCGGAATAGACAGGAATAGCTCGCTGCCCGTTACAGCAAATCCGATCCTGTAGTCCGTGACACTCGTGGTTAAGTCACCTGCTGTGGTAGCGAAGTAGGTCTCGCCGGTTACCAGGCCAGAATGAACATCGGAAACTCCGATGATGATTACTGGTATCGCCTCTCCCTCTCCTGCCGCTGCCTTGGCAATACCAATTACCTTACCGCGGCTGGCGACATCTCCAATCTTAGCCATACCGTGGAAAGAGAAAGAACTGCCAGGATCCATGTAAGCCACCACAAACTGTTTATCGGAGAGCCCAGCTGCTGAGACATAACGGGTATCACTGGAGTGGAATAAGTACTCTGACCCAAAGGTGATGCTGTTGCCGGAAACATCACCGACAATCGCCGTACCGTAATCAGAATTACCTGTATCGCTGTAAGCGATTATGAACTTGTCCTCCGATATGGTGGTAACCGAAATATACCAGGAACTAGCTGTGTTGAAAACTTGCTCCGTACCGAAGGTGATGCTATTTCCGGAAACGTCACCGATAATTGTAGTACCGTAGTAAGAATTGCCGACATCTTCGTAGGCTATAGCAAATTGCGATTCGGATAATGCAGTGGCTGAGATATACCTTGTTTCATCCGCATTGAATTCGTATTCTGAGCCAAAGGTAATGGAACCACCAGAAGCTTCCCCGACTATTGCTGTACCGCTGAACGGTGAGCTACCACCATCCTGATATGCAACAATGAATTTGGTTTCCGAGAGAGAGGATACCGAGTTATAATATGAACCGTCTGGATTATAAACATGTTCTGATCCAAATGTGATGTCACTTCCAGAGACAGTTCCTATTATTGTGGTACCATAAGATGAATTGCCATTATCGTTATAGGCCACTACAAACTTGCCTTCGGAAAGGGCTGAGGCCGATATATGGTAGGTAGTGGAGGTATTGAACACGTACGCTGGTCCAAAGGTAATGTCAGTTCCAGTAACGGTACCTATTCTGGCTGTACCATAATCGGAGTTGCCCGGATCATTATAAGCAACGACAAATTGTGTTGGGGACAGTGAAATAACCTTGGGTGCAAGGTTGTCGAAGGAACTTCCGGATGAGCAGAATATGCTCTCAGGACTATACGTGATGGTATTACCTGTGACCTCCCCAACAATGGCAGTATTGAAGTAGGAGTTATCCCAGTCCTTGTAAACCACGACGAATTTTGTATCGGATAAAGCTGCGGTTGACAGTCCTCTTGTGCTTGCAGAATGAAAGGCATACTCTGGGCCGATTGAAATCTCGTCACCCTGGAAATGACCTTTCTGGACGAAGCCATCAAGGAACGTCACCACATCGCCGGCGGTAATAGTCTGTCCCGAGGCAACGATAAAGTCATTGACGAGGTGCTTCAGACTGCCACCCACCCCACCGTCATCAGTGCCGTCGGCAAAGCCCAGTGGTATATCAGTGATTTCAGTCCAGGAAACGCCGTCTTTCAGGTTTTCAGGAACGGTCGGATCAGTCTCATTAGTCAGGTAACCTGCTGCCGAATGGTCACCCCAGCCATGGGCTGCGTTCCAGTTGACAATATCACTGGATGCAATGCTGGAGGCTGGACTTGAACTGAATACTGGGTCGGTTTCAGTGCCTATTCCGACGTTATCGATACCATCAGCAAAACCCACTGGGACATTGTTAATATCGTCCCAATCTATGTTCTCTATGTCCGCTTGCAGCTGTCCAACAGCCTCGTCAGTAGCATCCAGCTGTTCCTGGAGGTCAGATAAAGCGCTTTCAACCATATCCCCTATAAGCTGTTCTATATCTGCAAACTGGGTATTGATGTAATCCTGTACCTCGTTCATTAAGTCTTCCATGTCCAGATTAAGATTCTCTAGCGCGTCCTCGATCTGTTGCTGCAATTCTTCTACTGCATCCCATAAATCTTGGAAGGGCGCGCCGTTATTTGCGTTTTCGTTATCTTTGGCTAGCACTGGAGTACACAACATCAGAAAAATCAGGATCACCGACACAATGGCTGGTATGATTCTATGCCTCATTTGATAACCCCCTTTCACTCTTCGAAAAATAAGGTGAAATATTGTATTAATATAGGCATATTTTAACTATCTATTGGTGCAAATTCAATTAATTGTGAAGACTTCTACATTTAGGGGGGAGGGGGAGCACGCGAAAAGTATAGAACACAGTCAGTATGGAGTCAACAACTATCCCAATACTGAAAAGGATTAGTATTGAATTAAAAGTAGGTTTCTAGATATATTGAACGATTCGTCAGATTTTGCAATAGGGCATTTTCGGTTTTAACTGGAATAAAGAACTGAAAATGCGTGAGGTCAATCTATTCGAAGCTGAAATCGTCCGTGAGATGTTCAATCGGGTAGCAGCAGGTGAAGCGCTGGTGTCGATAGGACGAGATCTAAACAATCGTGGTGTTCCTACCAAAGCTACAGTCATCGGCAGCCCCGAAGAACGCAAGCTGTGGCACAACCTTACCATTCGGCGGATTATCCATAACCAAGCGTATATGGGGAAGACATACTTCGGTATGACTTCTCGTGTCAGTAGGGCGAAGACTATTCAGCATCCCCAAGACAAGTGGATATCGCTACCTGATGCTAGTCCGCCAATAGTCAGGGAGGAACTCTTTCATCTAGCGAACAACCAATTAGCTAAGCCTAAAGCGAGAACTGGACGACCGAAGAACGACTATCTGCTTCGACACCATGTATTTTGTGCTGTCTGCGGTAGACCGCTTGTGGGGCATTGCCTGAATAAGAAATACCGTTACTACCAGTGTAGCAGGGCAAGACCGATAGAGAATGCGAAACATACCTGCCGCGCTAGATTGGTTCGCGCTTATGACTTGGAAAATACGGTGTGGGAGAAGATAAAAGAAGTCCTGCGCGACCCGCAAATCGTGATAGCGGAAATCACGAAGCAGCGAATGGAAGCAAACGGGTCAGCCGATAGTGCTTCACTGGACAACGATATCACGACGTTGGAGAAAAAGCTGTGCGAATATGACAAGCGGCGCAACAACCTGCTTGAAGCCAGGGAGTTAGGGGAGTTCGACAAGGATGAAATCCTTGACCGCCTGAATAATTTGAAGCTACTACGCAGTGAAGACGAAACTAGGCTGAAACAACTGTTGGAAATTAAAGCTAATATCTCAAACCTAGAAGGCGCGCAAGTTAAGCTTGATGAAGTCCATAATACCGTTCTGGAGAACATAGAGAACTGCCCAGACGATGTGAAGAAGCTAGCCCTAGATGCACTGGATATCAAAGTCAATGCCAGTATTGACAATGTCGAGATACACGGCGTGCTGCCATTAACTTTACATAACTACCACTGAACAAACATCGGGATGTTTGTCCAGTCAGGCGTACAAATATTTAATACCGTTCGCCTTTTCTATTAAATAAAAGTAACTGCTGCATAGATGCAGTGTTGCCCTTTTTATAAGTAAATTTGGGCGAACAGAAAAGAGTTTTGAGTATTATTCATAGAAGAAATTGTAAAGTAAGTAAGGGTCAACAAATTATGATAGTCGTGTGATCTGTAAAGAAGTCATCAAGTTAGGAATAGGTTATTAAAGATTTAATTAATCATGCTATTATTAAAATATGTTATCGTTAAAGATAGCTGTGCGATTCCTTAAAACTGGTGGGGCACAGAATATTCTAATTATAATTGGTATAGCTATCGCTATCTCAATTCAGCTATTTGTTGGACTTCTTATTGATAGTCTCCAGAAGACACTTATAAGTCGTACCATAGGCAATTCCCCACATATAACAGTTGTTTCATCAACGGATGTAAGTACCATACGTGAGTGGGAAAAATTGGTTAGAGAAATGGGGGATATTTCACAAATCAAAACCATAGCTGTATCAGCAACAACCAATGCCTTTATTGAAGATGGAAATCGTAAACTGCCTGTTATCGTTAGAGGTTTTAATTTTGCTGGTGTCGATAGTATATATAATATCAGTGATTCTTTATATGAAGGCAAGCCGTATAAGTCATCTAGCGAGATTTTGATTGGTAAAAACCTAAGAGAGACGCTAGAGGTCGACGTAGGGGACAAGCTAGTTGTGAAAACACCTGATGGTAAGGATTATATTTTCACTATATCAGGATTTTATGATTTAGGAGTGGCAGCTATAAATGATTCATGGATACTAGCTAATCTTGAGACAACACAACGCGTATTTGATTACGGTAATAGAATAACGTCTATAGAAG
>JBARQF010000243.1:0-10403 GCA_049643605.1 Dehalococcoidales bacterium | reverse complement strand
CGTATACGGCAGGCCGGTGTAGAGCGCCATAAATACCTTCACGGAACCAGTGCCTATCTCTACATCTTCCTCCAGATTTGCGTAGGCCGCTTCCAGATCCCTACACCTGAAGTCTGCCAGATACTCGATAGCTCCCAGGCCAAATGCCGTCCCCAATTCGGTAAGCGGTATCTCCCACAGTTCACTTATATTCCCAAGGCTGTAAGAACCACGGATGTCGGCCGGGTTATATTCCCCGGCAAACTCGCCTACCTTAAATGTTACAGGAATCTGGACACCCCCAGTACCCTGGCCGTCCCCACTACCCTGTCCGCCTCCACCACCCTCGGTATTCCAGAGGTTAAACACCATGGTCCCGGCAATTCCGCCAAAGATAACTATCAAGACAATTAAGCCCATATGCCAGCTTTTTATCTTCATCAACTTCTCCTTACAGCTTTCCTGTCGTCATTACTACCGTATCTTCCAGAGGGCAGGCATCTTCCGAGGTGCATATCAAACAACTTATACACTGATGGTCCCGGACTGTCCTGCCTGTTGACACCTCGATATTCATCGGGCAGGCACGGTCGCAAGCCTTACAATCGATGCACGTCGATATATTCCGTTTTATCTTGAAGATCCGGAAGAGGTTAAACACACCGAGTACTGCCCCGTAGGGACAGGCATACTTGCAGAAAGGCCTTTCCACGAGTAGCGAAGCCAGTATCACCACGCCCAGTATTATTAAACCGCTGATGGCCACCTCGCCGGTCCAGAAGTTAAACAGGGCAAAGTAGGGGTCGTAGTCCGCGAAAAACAGCGTTGCCGAAGTAGCGGTAACATACACCACCCATATCAAGACCCCGTAACGCAGGTATTTCAAATACCGGTCGGTTCCGGCGGGTATAAGTCTATTGAACTTTTTGGGGGATATTTTCCTGCCCAGCTTCCCAAGCCACTCCTGAAAACTACCTAAAGGGCAAACCCAACCACAAAACGCCGGGCCAACGAGTAATGCCAGGGCAAATACGATATACATCAGGATAAAGGCTGATTCATGGATTTCATGTACATAGGTCCCCGCCGTGACATACTGGTAAATTGAGACGACACCACCAAAGGGACAGACAGCATGCAGCGATGCTGATGACAGGAAACCGATTGCCCTTCCTTGCTCCTCCAGGGCATGATTAACCGCGATCAATGCAATGAGGGCAAAAAAGAATATTTGAATAATCAACCGCAGATTAATCTTCTTGCTGCTTTTGTCTCTTTTCTTTACGTTCCTGGGTGCTGCTACACCCCGAGGAGCTTCTTGTTGTGCCATCAATTACTCTCCTTATCCTGGTGTTATGGTAATTGTATAATACGGATGTGAATGAATCATGGAGAAGCTGTGCGGCTTATATGAAGATTACGTTGTTTATCATAAGTTATTATCGCTGCTCTCTTTGTATTTGTGCTGCGTTCTAACAATTCTAATTGGTTTGCCCAAAATCACTACTGATTGACGGATGCTGCCAGGCATAATAGGCTCATGCCGTGGGCCTTTGGCAGCAAGAGAGACAACCAAACAGATACAAGATTGAACTTTCCGCTACGTTATGCAACGAGAGTTCGTTGAACGATTTACTATCTTGTTAAATCGAAAATGGGAGCAAGATACTGAATATACTGCCCGTATCCTTTTTGCTTTCAACCCAGACCTTGCCCCCGTGAGCTTCCACCATCTGCTTGACGATGGCCAGGCCCAACCCGGTTCCCCCTTCCTTTCGCGACCGGGAGCTTCCGGAACGGTAGAACCGTTCAAACACATGGAGCAAGTCCTCCGGGGCGATTCCTTCCCCGGTATCGGCAACTGAGATTGCCAGTCCCCCTTCATCGTTTTTGACAGTGACGGAGATACTACCGCTGGATGGAGTATGGCGAATAGCGTTGGTCAGCAGGTTGGAAATTACCTGCTCCATGCGCACCGTGTCAGCCTCAATTTCATGGATTTGCGGCTCTTCTTCGAGCTTTATCCTGATATCTTTTTCACGGGCATTTATCTCATAATTCGAGACTACGCGTCGCACCAGCTCAACCATATCCGTTGAGGTGAGATTCAGCTCCAGCTGTCCTGATTCAGCCAGGGAAATATCGCGCAGGTCGCTGATAAGATGTGTTAGCAGTGCTGTCTGCTCTTTTATCGAGCGCAGGTGTTCGGTATCTGGCTGGAAAACGCCGTCAATTATACCATCGACAGTACCCTCAATGACGGTAAGGGGAGTGCGAAGTTCATGGGCGATGTCAGCGGTGAGCTGCCGGCGGGATTGCTCCCCTTTCTCCAGGCTGGAAGCCATGATATTAAACGAGTCTGCCAGCTCGCCAATCTCATCCCTCGACTTTACCGTTACCCTGTAACTCAATTCACCCTTAGTCAGGTGACGCGCTCCTGAAATAAGGGCCCGGACGGGACGGGTTATCTGCCGGGTGAGAATCAGCCCGATAACCAAAGCTACTGCTGCTGCGATAAGACCAACTTTCCATAGAGAGTCATTAACTTGAGCCAGAAAACCTTCTTCATTAGTTACCACCATGGGTATCGTCTGAGGTATCCGTCCGCCCATATGGCCTCTACCCATATCCATACCACTCGATGATAGCAGGTACAGGCTGCCCACCGTCTGACCGGATACGGTTATCGGTGTACCACCACTCAGGCTGACTTCTGCTGATTCCTTACCGAGCCACTCTCTCGCTGTATCTGCGATGATTACACCCGAGCTGTCGGTGACCAATATTCTTTCCGAAGTTGACAGGGGCAAGCTCAGTAGTGTCTCCTGGATATTATTCCAACCCTGTTCCACGGCATACAGGTCTCCCAGACTGTCGGCTAATGACCGGGTATACATCATATTGCCCCGGGAAACGTATTGCTGGAATTCACGGGTTGTGCTGAGATTGGTGAGATAGGCCATCAACCCCACCGATACAACGACAATCAACAACAGGGCTCCGCCCAGCTTCCAGGTCAGGCCGCGCACGTTATACCTCCCCCAGTTTATAGCCCACTCCGTAGATAGTGATAATATACACAGGATGTTCCGGGTCAAGTTCCAGCTTTTTACGCAGGTTCTTGATATGGCTGTCAACAGTGCGCTCATAACCTTCGTAAGCATCACCTTGAATCTTATCCAGGAGTTGCATGCGGCTGTAGACCCGGCCAGGGTTTTCTGCCATGACTCTGAGGAGCTCAAATTCAATAGGAGTGAGCTCTATATTCCGGTCGCCGTGACGTACCAGGCGCTTATCGGTATCTATAATGATTTCGCCAACGTTTAGGGTAGATTTTGAAACTGCCGTACCCTCGCTTCTCCGCAATACTGCCCTTACCCTGGAGATGATTTCCTTTGGTTCGAAAGGCTTGGTAACGTAGTCATCAGCCCCAAGTTCCAGCCCGATAATCTTGTCGGTGGTATCATCACGGGCGGTTAGCATGATTATCGGCACTTCAGATTCTCTACGCAGTTCCCGGCATACGTCCCACCCCGAGACTTCGGGAAGCATTAAATCCAGTATTATCAGGTCAGGCGAGTTACTCCGGGCTAATTCCAAAGCTGAACGGCCATCATAGGCGGCAATTACCCGGTAGCCATCTCTTTCCAGATAAGCCTGCAAGATTTCGACAATTCTTTTTTCGTCATCGACGACCAGTATTTTCTTGGCCATTTAAGTGTATCCTGTTATAAAATCAGGCTAATTTTAACACGTTCTTTGTAGTTAGCAAACAAAAAGGGGGAGATTGTCCTCCCCCTTTTATTGAAAACTCCGGTCAGGTCTAGCGAGCCCCTCGGCCCCATTTGTTCATGCCGCCCGGGCCGGTGCCAGTTCCCGCATCACCGTAGCAGGCACCCTTGCCGTTTTGACCGCCCCATCGATTGGCCAGACCGGTGCCGGCGCCTTCACTGGACATTCCGTAGCCGCCGCCCATGCGCCATTCAACAGGACCGGTAGTGGTCCTGTTGACGGCCAGTTCGGTCCTCTCCGCCATATGCTGAATCATTAAATCAGCCTGTTCCTGCGTCAGAGTGCCGTCGGCCACTCTGGCCTGTACCGCTGCTGTCTTTTCAGCCATTATGGCTTCCACCAGCTCGTCCACGGTAACTCCCTGTTCAGCGGCAATCTCAGCGAAGCTCTTACCTTCCTGGCGCAGCTCGCAGAGTTCCTCAGGAGTAAGCCCAAGCAGCTCGCTCACTGTCTCCGAGCAAACTGCTCCTTCACCCTGGAAGCTGTGCCAGCCATACCCGGCACAGTAGGTTTGGACATCCGTTTCCTCCGACGTATCAGCGAAAACGGTGCCACCCAGCGTTAGAGCCATTATGGCAACCACCCCAAGTGTTAAACCAAGTACCTTGAATCCCTTTTTCATCTTATTACCTCCTTCCTTTATTTTTAGCCGGTTTTCCCGGTCTCTATAGTCAATTATGAGGCAGAATTGTGGAGTAATTATGGAGGTAAAGTGTGGAGTATATGTAATATCTGGTAGATGCTTTTTACAGAGCCAGGTCACCTCAAGGGGCAATGAATATTTTATTTATGAATGAACACTCATCCCCAAGACCACACGTGGGCGTAGGTAACCAATCTATTCGAAAGGAAATCACTCCAGTAACTCTAACTTAAAAAGTGGTATCCTTTATGGAGCAGATCAAATAGGGGGGTAACTACTTAAATGGTTCTATCCATTTGGGCACGGCCTATACGGACAATGAAGCCTAACCTTGACCAATCAGATTGTGGGGAGGTTATAATTAAGGATAGCCTCAGAAAATTGAATCTTTCCAGCGGTGTATGATTACTTTCGATGAACAAGAAGATTGATACAAAGCTAATGTTACGGACCATTAAGGACTGGAGTAAAGTCCTGATATTACTGTTGGACGAAGCGGCAGTAATAGTAGTTATTCTACTGGTATTACATTTTCTGGGGATACAAATATCTTTGCCGATTATGATTGGTGGAGGGATAATAGTCGGTATCTTTGTTTTTATAATACATATCGCGGTGATACCCAGTTTTCACAGGAAGCAGGTTACCGGTCGAGAAGGAATGATAGGCGAACAAGGCAGAGTTGTGGAACCGCTAACTCCATTTGGAACTATCATTGTTAAGGGCGAATACTGGAAAGCTAAATCTCTCGATTACAATATAGAGTTTGACGAGAATGTGGAAATCGTGGGGGATGAAGGGTTGACATTGAAGGTTAAGCGTGAAGGCCACTAGTTGATATGGAAGGCTGGACTTTAGAGTCTATATTAGAGTCCAGACTCAGAATGTGTCCCATTTTTGCTTGTATTGACAGAACGTTCTCCCGCTCTAGTTTGATGTCTGCTAACTAGAATTACATGCCAATCACCATAACAATAAATACCTTGAAAAACTAGACCACCTAACAATCCATAGGTTATCTCTGGCGTTAGAAAATGCATGCCTGTTGTGAAACTAAGACTAATTAGGAACGAAGAGTAGAGCCAATGGTGAAGATGAACCCCCCATCTTCTAAGAGGAATAACAACTGACCTTACTTTACCTCGTTCTCCTACTGATTTGCCTGCCACATACTTAGATGCGAGAAAACCTATAAGCCAGCTCAACAAAAAAAGATAGCCAAGCATAATAGCAAAGACTAATGTTGATAGGATAGCAAATAGCCTTTTCTTCATCTAAGCAACGCTCCCGGTAATGGTACCATACGCTGGAAATTAACCCCTGGGCGTGCGGAATGTGGTTACTACAATCGAGAGAGAGGTGGTGGTGAAGAGCTGGAGTAACTTTACACTAACTGGTTGCTATCCCTTTGGTCTATTCCACCTGGCATTAGCCACCATCACCTCCACCAGCATCTTCTACCTGAGTCTCGGTAAGCCTCACCTTAACTGCTGCGGGGCGACCATCACGTCCCTGACCCTTCTCAAATTCCACTTCCTGCCCTTCGCTGAGGATTTAAATTACCCTCTCTTCTTTGAGCTGCTTTATATCCGCATCAGAAAAGCCTAACCCCTTTAGCACCTCATCATTGTGTTCACCCAGTTCGGGTGCGAGTCCAGCTTTGGCCGGTGTCTTATGGAATTTCCAGGGAAAGCCGACCTCTTTTATCTTTCCCCACTTCGGGTGGTCAACCTCTATCACATAGTTATTGGCGATGGCATCAGGGTCGGCTCCTGCTTCAGCCAAAGTGTTGATGGGAGCACTTATTACATCGGCTCCGCGAAGTAATTCCAGCCAGTGCTCTCTGGTATCAGTAGCAAATTGTTCATCCATGGTATCTAAAAAGATCTTCTTCTTTTCCAGAGAATTCGCGACCTCCACCAGACTGCCACAACCGACTTCGTCCAGCTTCGCGGCAAAACCGGTAGCTTCCAGGCCCTTCCGCCAGCGCTCTTCACCAACCACCTGAAGCATAAAGGGTTTGCCATCCTTGTCGTTGAAGCTAGCAGTCATGTTCGGTGCCGCGCCAACGACCATACGGACTCGACTGCGTGGCATCTGTTTACCAGTTATGAGAACTTGTGTCATAAAAAAGCCCATAAGGCGTATCTGGCTACCGAACAATGAGGTCTCAATCAACTGGCCTTCGCCGGTCTTCATCTTGTGGTACAGGCCAACCATTATTGCTTGAAAGTTATGGAAGGCAGCGGTTTCATCTCCCACAGCGACCTGCCCTGTCGCCATAGGAGTACCTTCCTGACCAAAAGCACTGCCAATGCCGCCCATCGCCTGGGCTACGCCGTCCGTTCCCGGCAGCATGGCTTTTGGCCCATCTGGACCGTAGGCTGATGAGCTGAGGTAAACGATACCGGGGTTTATCTTAACCAAGTCATCGTAGCCACAGCCAAGACGCTGGGCTACGCCGGGACGGAAGTTCTGAGCGAAAACATCGGCATCCTTTACCAGCTTATAGAGTATCTCTCTGGCCTTCTCTGTCTTAAGGTCAAGTGTTATACACTTGAAACCACGGTTGTTCGTCTCAAAGTAGGGACTGAACGGTAAATCAGGGACTGCTAAAAGCTGTCTTCCTAACTCACCTTCCGGGGGTTCTATCTTAATTACCTCGGCCCCCAGGTCGGCCATCATGGACAACGCTACCGTTAACTGCTCAAACATGATAACAGCTACACACTTTACTCCTTCAAGTGGACGAGTCATTTCTCTATTACCTCCCTATGCATTTTTTCTTTTTGTTAGCGTAGAAACGTTAGATTGCTTGAGCTATCACCGGTGGTTCACCCAGCCCTTTAACCGTTGGCAGGGGCTGTCCCGACTTAACGGTCGAATTCGGTGACAGTAACCGGGTCAAAGTCAGTGTCTTCTG
This sequence comes from Dehalococcoidales bacterium, assembly GCA_049643605.1. Taxonomy (GTDB): domain Bacteria; phylum Chloroflexota; class Dehalococcoidia; order Dehalococcoidales; family RBG-16-60-22; genus E44-bin89. Next base: position 3,066 of record JBARQF010000243.1, on the reverse strand, counting down.
TTTGGAATCAACTATCCCCCATTTGCCAGAAAGGAGTTCCAGTATGGAAATATCGGCGACCATTCCGGGTTTTAGACTACCTATGTTGTCATCCAGGCCGAGGGCACGCGCCGGATTAATGGTACTCATTTCGATTACTTGGGTTAGCGTCAACCCCAATCCTAATAGAGTGGACATTACTGCGGTCAAGCCATACACCCGGTCGGTGATTGAAGGTGCAACGATATCAGAACTGATGGTGGTGGGTAAGATACCTTGACTCAACGCTTTTTGGGCTACCTCAAAGTTAAAGTGAATACGACCACGCCCGATATCTAGAATTACTCCCCGTTGCATCGCCTGTCTCAACTCTGGTAAAAATGTACCATCGTCGCGCATGCAACCTCCCCAATTGGAATTATAGAGATGGGTCAGGATATCTCCCGACTCCAATAACGGCAGAGTTTCCTGGGTTAAAATTGGTGCTACTTGTTGTTTTAGATCGCCCATGTGTACCACCAGAGGTAAGTCGAACCCCTTAGCTACTTTTTGAGCTGTTTTAACCACTTCAACTCCATCCCTGGAGATGAGGTCGCCTAGCAGGCGTATCTTGATTCCCCTAATTAAGTCACGGTTAGCTTGTATAGTGGCGGCAGTGGCATCTAAGTCAATCTCTTCCCAGTCTCGCAATTCAGGGGGGAATTTTTGTCCAAGTGAGCCAATATGAAGTAAGCAATAAACTGTAGTACGAGCGGTAGCGATTTCTTTTTTGAAATCAGCGAAGGTCGCTTGCCCAGCGCTTCCCCCATCTACCACCGTGGTCACTCCCTGATTGATACCAACGGTGTCGGGTTCGGTGCCAGGAGGCTCCTGTTTACTGTAGACATGGCAATGAGAGTCAATCAGTCCCGGAGTGACAATTTTACCTTGGGCATTGATTACCTGGTTGCTTTCTGCCGGAGAGATATTTTCAGACAGGCAAGCAATTTTATCTCCGTTAATGGCAATATCCAATTGGGCGTCTAGTTGCTGTGCTGGGTCAATTATCCTTCCACTCTTTATCAATAGATCGTACATTAAACACCGCCTTTGTTAAGAACCGACAAGAGGCTTAATTTTCCTAATTAAGGACAGTCTAATTTATGGGTAAGCTGCCGTCAAGATATCTGGTACTACTCATCTGGCAAAGTGAAAATCCGGATGAATTAATATAAATTCTTTAAAAATTCAAAAGTCAAAGACAGCAATTACTGTTTCAACAATTAAGACAGGTATTACTGTTATTGATTTTTTGAATTTAATTAAATTAAAAAGGGAGAGTAGTGATGCTCCCGCTTATACTTTGTATTGTTTATAGTCACCACTGGACAAACATTGGGAGGCATGTAATTCATAATAATAAAAAGGACTATGGCACGCACTTCCTTTATTCTTCCATTTTGGCTTTTCTTTCCAACGTCTCCGGGATGGTAATAAATAGGGGGAGTCTTATTACAATATCAAGGCCAAGGTAAATTAGAAACACGTACTGTGGGCCGAGGTTATCCCATATCACACCGGCAAGATATGCTGCAATCGCTGCGACAAGCATACGGAAAAAGCCTAAAATACCCATCCATTTACCCATGTGCTCGGGTGGTACCATTTCAAACTGCATGGCCCCGAGGACTAATGAAAATATGAAGAAAAACCCCTGAAGGATTCCCGCGAAGATAAGAAAGAAGGTGTTGGGGGCCCATATGAGCATGAGGTTGGAAGCCCAAAAAAATGGAGTTATAAGATAGATGACTTTTTTGCGGCCAATACGGTCAGCCAATCTACCGAGGGGAAGGCCGAGTAGCAGTGGCGTTAATGCAAAGCCGGCTACCATTGCCCCCAGTATAAACTCGTTGGCTCCTTTAACTTCGTGGGCAAAGGGTTGTGTGAATGGAATTATCATACCATTGGGCAGGAAGGCTAGTACGGATACGATGATAAACCGCTTCAGGTTCCGTCCTCGCTTCAGTAGTTGAACGAAATCAGGCAAGAACCCGATTCTTGATTCTCCGGTAACTCCCCACCTTCTGTTAGAAATCTGGGTAAGAACCAGAAAAAACGTGGCTATGGTTCCGGCAAGGCTTATATAAAACAGGGGTCGGATACCATCGATACTTACACCTCCGAACGAGGAAACCACTAACGCGCCAACCATGGGACCGGCTATTCCGAACAGTCCAGCCGCTAGCATCTCACAGCAGCTCATCGCCGTGGCACGGTCCCGGCTGCTCAGTGAATTTCCGCAAATAACAGTGCAACCATGCATGCTGGTGCGAAATCCCAGCCAGTAGGCCAGCATGGCAATGATTATAAAAGTCCAGTTCGGAGCGATAGCATAAACAAGCCAGGAAATGGCGAGGAAGATGATACCAACCAGGTAAATATTTTTAGCACCGATCCGGTCAATTAACCATCCGGCAAGAGGAGCTGTTAAACCAGCCACGGCCATACCTACGCTATTGACGATACCCAACTGTGTACCAGTAGCTCCCAGTAACAAAACGTAGATAGATAGGTACGGCAGCAGCATTTGGTAAAATAATCGGAATGTGGAAGAGCGGATTGCGGTGACTTTCCAATCGCGAGGTTGTCTTCCTAGGAAATCAATCCCATCCGCTACGGCACTTTTTAATGTATTCCGTATTTCCGTCAAGTGTTCTCCCATAAGGGTGGGCTAGAGCTGGATTTAAATAGAATAACCTAGCCAGCAAATGCCGAGTCTGTCCCAATAAACGTATAATGCCGGCAACGCCTACAAGACTGAGCGGCTATGGGTTATTGAGCCGTTTTTTTAATTACCCGGTAAACCTTGCCGTCACCGACCCCAGCCGGTCAAAGGCGGCGCGGAAACAGTCTCCAGCCGCAATGGGCACCGCCGCCGTTACCGAGCCGGACATGATAAACTCGCCAGCATTCAGGCTGATGCCATGCTCACCGAGCATGTTCGCCAGCCAGGCCACCGCCTGAGCCGGGTTTCCCAGCACCGCCGCCCCCGCCCCGGTGGCGGTAATCTCACCGTTCTTCTCCAGCACCATCCCCACTAGCCTCAGG
>JBARQF010000242.1:0-11849 GCA_049643605.1 Dehalococcoidales bacterium | reverse complement strand
GCGCTGGCCATTCATTTCTGGGGCGAGCGGGGACTAATCTATGCCACACTCGGACTCACCGCTTTCCTGCTTATCTTCACGGAGACAACACCCAAGACAGTCGCCGTCCAGCATGCGGAGAGACTGGCCATCTTTTTCGCCCGTCCTCTGGCATTCTTCTCCTGGCTCTTTACACCATTTGTCATCGTCCTCAGCCGGATTGCCATCAGACTAACCAGACTGTTTGGCGGGAGTACCGCCTCGCTGTCACTGGCTCGTCCGGAGGAAATCCGCACCATGATTACCCTCGGCGAAAGGGAAGGCACGATGGAAGAAGCCGAGGCTGAGATGCTGCACAAGGTGTTCGACTTCGGTGACCGGCCCGTCCGCGAGGTTATGGTGCCCCGACCCGAAGTCGTCGCTATCGAGCAGGGTGCCACTATTGCCGACTTCCTCGTACTCTATGCAGAATCGCCACTCTCCCGCTTCCCCGTCTACCAGGAAAACATGGACAACGTAGTCGGCATCCTCTCCGTCAAGGACATGCTCATGGCCGAAGCCAAAAACACCATAAACAACGAAAGCACCATTGATGAGCTGGTCCGGCCAGCTTACTTCGCCCCGGAGACCAAGCACATCAACGAGCTCTTCGCCGAAATGCGTGATAAGAACTTCCGCATGTGCGTTGTCGTCGACGAGTACGGCGGCACCGCCGGCATCGTTAGCCTGAGCCGCCTGGTTGAGGAAATCGTCGGTGAGGTGGGTGATGAGCTGGTGGAAGTGGAAAAGGATTTTGAAGTTATCAACGATTATACCTTTCAGGTCGACGGCAGCATGCGCATCGAGGAAGTGAACCTGGAGATGGAGCTTGACCTGCCCGAAGGTGACTACGAGACGGTAGCCGGTTTTGTCCTGCACCTGCTGGGGCATATCCCGAAGCAGAACGAGCAATTGCGCTACAAAGGCCTGAAGCTGGTGATTACCGAGATGCGCGGTCGGAAAATCGAAAAAATCCTGCTCACCAAGGAAAAGACAGGTACGAAAAGCCAACCTGACCCGGCAGAATAGAAACGGGAATCCGGCAAATAACGAGATACAAAAACTATGCACCGTTTGCGTATAAAATACCGTCGTGGTGAAGAAGTAAAATACATTTCCCATCTTGATATCATGCGTCTATGGCAGCGAGCTTTAAACCGTGCCGGCATATCGCTTGCCTATTCCGAAGGATTTCATCCTCACCCCAAAATTTCTCTGGCGGCGCCGCTCGCCATAGGCGTCACCAGCCAGGCGGAACTGATGGATATTACCCTGACCAGACAGGTCTCGCCGCATTTCTTCACGGCAGCGGTAACCCAGCAATTGCCCGCTGGCTTTGAAATTCTTCAGGTCGTCCCGATTGCCGAGACCCTGCCCTCACTACAGTCGCAGGTTCGCTTCGCGGAATACAATGTGGAGCTGGCAACGGAAATGGAACGGCAGGAGTTAACGTCGGCCATTGCTTCTCTCCTCTCCCTTGAAAATCTTCCCTGGCAGCACCAGCGAGACACCGGCCCGCGACGTTACGATTTGAGGGCGCTAATCGATGATATATGGCTGCTCGACTATCAAGACGGTCTCTGCAACATCGGGATGAGGCTGCGCTGCGACAGCGGCGGTTCGGGAAGGCCCGAACAGGTGTCCGCCGCCCTGGGGTTCACGGAACCCCCAAAATCAGTTCACCGCACGAAGCTAATCCTCAAATCGAATTAAGTTATCGGTGGCATCGATGAAACAAAGACACACGGTCGATTTACCTGAGCAGGTGTTAAAATTTATCATGGCACACCGCCTGATACCGGAGGGAGGCAAAGTGGTGGCGGCGGTCTCAGGCGGCCCAGACTCGGTCTGCCTCCTGCATATCCTGCTCCGTCTGCGGGACAAACTGGGTGTCAAGCTGCACGTTGCCCACCTCAATCACCAGCTGCGCGGTGACGAATCTGATGCCGATGCCAGCTATGTGACCGACCTGGCGCAAAGGCTGGGTCTGCCGGCCACCGTGGAAAAGCGAGATGTGAAAGCCTACCAGAGAAGCAAGCGCCTCTCTCTGGAAGAGGCGGCACGCGAAGTGCGTTATAATTTCCTGGCCGATGTTGCCAGAGCTACCGGAGCCGATGCTGTGGCGGTGGGGCACACCCTCGACGACCATATCGAAACCATCCTGATGCATTTAATTCGGGGCAGCGGCACGCGGGGACTGCGAGGACTGCAGGCATCCAGCCAGTGGCATTCCGGAAAGGTTGCCCTGAACGTAATCCGTCCGTTGCTGGAGGTGAGCCGGGAGGAGACGGTTGCCTACTGCCGCCGTTACCGGCTTAAACCACGCCTTGATACTTCAAATTTTTCTCTGTCCCCGCTGAGGAACCGGATTCGGCAGCAGCTTATCCCTCTTCTCCAGAGCTATAACCCGCAGGTAGGCGATGCCCTGCTCCGCACCGCCCGCATTGCCTCCGATGACCTCGCCGCTCTGGAAGAAGCTGCCCTTAAATTGGGCGGCAATATCGTCACCGAACAGGAAAGAACGGTGATTCTGGACAGAGAGCGTTTTATCAAGCTGCCGCCCGCCCTGCAACGCCACCTGCTGCGAGCCGCCATGGAAAAGCTGGTTGGCAACCTGATGGATATCGAGAGCCGGCATATCGAAGAAGTCATGACCTCGCTGCGCAAGCCGGCGGGGAAAATCATCACCCTGCCCGATGGGCTGGTCTTCGCCATCGAGTATGACCGCTATCTTCTGGGCCGCGACCCCGCAGCCCTGTCACCATTCCCGGATATAAAGGAAGAACATAATTTACAGATACCGGGGGAAACGGCACTGCCGGGCTGGCGGGTCATAGCCGATATTATTGACCGGAAGCAGGTTGCGGATGATGACGACAGCTACACCGCCTGCTTTGACCTTGACCGGACGGGAGATAAACTGACCGTACGCCCGCGCTGTCCCGGCGACCGTTTTCAGCCTCTGGGCATGAGCCAGCCCAAGAAGCTGAACGAATTCATGATTGACCGCAAAATACCCCGGGCCTGGCGGCGGCGGGTACCGATTGTCTGCTCACCCGAACAGATTATCTGGGTAGCTGGCTGGCGCATTGATGAACGGGTGAAGGTGACCGAAAACACGAAACAGGTCCTGCGTTTAAAATTTATACGGGTTTGAGTTTCTATAAACGGGGGTGTTCAAGAGGGGCGAAGCCCCTCTTTTATAATATTCCCCCTCTCCTTTAAAGGAGAGGGGGATACAGGGGGTGAGGTAGAAAAAGAATCCCCTTTATTTCGGCTTTATTCCCTGAACCTTGATGCTGGCCACTGAATTCTCGGTATCTTTTATCTTGGCTTCCGTTAAATCAAGCTCCTTGACGATTCCCTGCACCATCGGGTCATCGGATACGCAGTCAATCGGGAAAATGGACTCATCCAGTACGCTCACCTCTTGAAAACCCGACTTCTTTATCGTATCCAGGTATTCATCTTTCATCAAAGCGCCGGAAATACAGCCCACATATGCCGCTACGGAATTTCTGATGAAATCGGGAAGCTCTTTCAGTAAAACGATGTCCGATACCATCAGCCGGCCACCCGGTTTAAGCACACGGAACGCTTCACCAAAAACCCTCTCTTTATCCGGCGAGAGATTAATCACGCAGTTTGAGATGATAACATCGATGGAGTTATCCGCTGCCGGGAGGCTTTCAATTTCACCCAGCCGGAATTCAACGTTCCGGTAGCCACCCTTCTCCGCATTTTCTCTGGCTTTTTCAATCATCTCCGGCGTCATATCGACACCGATGACTTTCCCGTTTTTACCAACCTTATTGGCCGCCAGGAAACAGTCGAAGCCGGCACCCGAGCCGAGGTCCAGAACCGTTTCTCCTTCGACCAGAGATGCCAGAGCGGTCGGGTTGCCGCAGCCGAGTCCCAGATTGGCACCATCCGGTACCGAGTCCATTTCCTCCTCCGCATAGCCTACGGATTTACTGGCGGACCTTACCGTACTGTCGCCTCCGCAGCAGCAAGATTTTGCCGGGGTACAGCAGGAGCTCCCGGTTTTTACTCTCTCAGCGTAGCCTTCCCTGACCATTTTCTTTATTTCTGTTTCTTTCATTTCAAACTCCTTACGATTAATCGACGATGTCTTTCACCATTGGCCCAAGCGTGCCTCTTATGCTCTCGTTAAAATAGTCCGCTTTCACCAGGAAGATGCAGCACACTTTCCCCTCCGACTCTTTGCTTATCACCATAAATTTATCGCCCGCTTTTATGGCCGCTTTCTCCCTCACTTCTTTCGGGAGCACTATCTGTCCCCTGGCGTCAATGGTAACCAGCGCATCCACCTGACACTGGCAACCAGACATATCTTTCGTCATGGCTGCACCTCACAAAAGCTTTTATCATATGTAACTGATAATTCAGTATACACTGATTTTTCTGATTTGTCAACATCAGCTAATCGGGATTGAGGGAATATAAAGAACTGTGAAGTCGTTCAGCGGGCAAAATAAATTTCCGAGGTATCCGTTGAAAATTTTGCGCGTCTACTCTTTCCCTAGTGTCGGAAATGCCTTTCGCCAGTGAACACCATGGCGATATTGTGCTTATCTGCCGCCTTGATAGAGTCCTCATCCCTGATTGAGCCGCCGGGCTGGATGATGGCGGTGACGCCACCCTCCGCCGCCGCCTCCACCACATCGGGAAAGGGGAACATGGCGTCAGAGGCGAGCACGCTGCCCTTCGTCTTATCCCCTGCCTTATCTTTGGCTATCTGGGCGCTGACGATTCGACTCGGCTGCCCGGCGCCCATGCCGACGAGCGTTTTGTCCCTGGCCAGTACAATGGCGTTGGATTTTACATGCTTGACCGCACGCCAGGCAAAAAGCAGGTCGCTTGCTTCGGCTTCGGTTGGCGCACGCCTGGTTACTGTCTTAAGGACAATCCCGTCCTCGGCCAGAGAGTCCGAACCCTGGACGAGGAAACCTCCCCGCACGCGCCGGATATCCAGATATCCCTCATGGGAAACACCATAGGCAGGCGGCAGCGCCGCTTTTAATATTCTGATGTCTTTTTTGCGCTTCAGGACTTCGAGCGCTTTCGCCTCGTACTCCGGCGCAATGACTATTTCGTAAAAAGTAGGGCTTATTTCCTCCGCCGTAGCCAGGTCAATGGCCCTGTTTACGGCCACAATGCCTCCGAAGGCGGCCACGGGGTCGCCGCTGAGTGCCCGCCGGTACGCCTCGACAAGGTTATCATGGCTGGCCAGCCCGCAGGGATTGGTGTGCTTTATGATGGCCACGGTGGGCGCGGCAAAGTCAACGACCGCACCCCAGGCGGCATCGGCATCCAGAATGTTATTATAGGACAGTTCCTTGCCATGAAGCTGTTCCGCCCGGGTGATGCCGGTATCGCGGCTCCCTCCGGCGACCTGCTCGGCATAGAAGGCCGCCATCTGGTGCGGGTTCTCTCCGTAGCGCAGCCCGTAGCGCTTTTTCATGGCGATGGTCATATCATCGGGGAAGCCTTCCTCGCCCTGCCTCAGGTACTGGGCGATGGCGGTATCGTACATGGCAACGTGCTGAAATGCCTTCTGTGCCAGTCTTTTGCGTTCTTCCAGAGGCAGAGCGCCCTTGCCCAGCTTTTCCAGTATTACGTCATAGTCCGCCGGGTCAACAACGACGATGACACTCGGGAAGTTCTTGGCCGCCGCCCTTATCATGGTCGGCCCGCCGATATCAATGTTTTCCAGCGCCTCTTCCAGGGCAACTCCCTCTTTGGCCACCGTCTGCACAAACGGGTACAGGTTGACTGCCACCAGGTCGACAGGTTCGATTTTGTTTTTGGTAAGTTCGTCCATGTGTGCCGGGATATCCCGCCTGGCGAGCAGGCCGCCGTGCACCATCGGGTGCAGCGTTTTCACCCGGCCGTCAAGAATCTCAGGAAAGCCGGTTATATCAGATATGCTCTTCACCGGCACGCCGGCTTCTGTCATCGCCTTCCTGGTGCCGCCGGTGCTGAATATTTCAAAGCCCAACCGGGCCAAACCTCTGGCGAAATCAGTGACACCGGTCTTATCCGAGACGCTGATAATAGCTCGCATCAATAATCCTCCAGTATACTTCCTATTTCACCCCGGCCAGCTTTCTCTGCACCTTTTCCCCGGTCAACTCTCGAATGGCATCGCTGGCAATCCAGCGGGCGCTTTTGGAATCGATTTGCTTAATATCCTCGGCAGCCGCGATTGCCGCCTTATTCAGATTAATATTTCTCTTGCCAATCTGCCTTAATGCCCAGTTTACCGCCTTTTTCACAAAGTTGCGTTCGTCCGTGGCATATTTTTTCATCAGCGACATAAATTTAACGAATGCCTGATCGTCCGCCTTTTTATCGTGCACCGCCAGACAGGCCATCAAAACAAACCCGGCCCGTCGCACAAATTCCTCCTCCCGTTCACACCACGCCACCGCCTTTTCGTGGGCGGCCGGGGTGCGGTCAAACAGGTTGCTGCAGCACTGGTCGCAGACGTCCCAGGAATCAAAGTCCTTCACCCAATTCTCCATCTGTTCCCCGGTAACCATATCCGGTCGGTCAATCAGGCAGGCGAGCAGCCTCGCTTCGTGGATGCCGGATGCCCACAGCTCAAGGGCCAGTTCATGGTCTCTGCCTGCCTCCCTGGCCATCTTCCTTAAAACAGGGACGGATACTCCATAGGTATTCGCTGGATTGATGCCAAACCGCGCCATTCCCGCCACATTTTTGGGGTTGGCCAGCGACTTTATTTTCTGGATAATCTCGTTGTACTGCATCCCTCTCTACTCTCACCGCTCAGGTTCAATTAATGAGAACCCGGTCCGAACCTTCCTGCTTCACCACCTCGCCAATCACTTTTGCTTCCGGTAATTTCCCGATAAGTCCCGAAACATCATCCGGCGCGCAGACGACTGCCATGCCAACGCCCATATTGAACACGCGGTACATCTCAGCCGCGTCAACGTTTCCCCTGTCCTGAATCAGCTGAAATACCGGGGGCACCGTCCATGATTTCTTGTTCAGGCGGACGCCCAGATTCTCCGGCAGCACACGGGGTATGTTGTCCACCAGGCCACCGCCGGTGATGTGCGCCATTCCCTTAATCTGAGGCAACAATGGTTTTAACTGATGATAATAGCAGCGGTGCGGCTCCAGGAGCGCTTCGCCCAGCGTCCTTCCCAGTTCGTAGAGATGTTTTTTAAAATCGCCAACGTCGAATATTTTACGCACCAGGGAATAGCCATTGGTATGCAGTCCGCTGGATGGCAGGCCAATAACAACATCGCCGGCTTTTATGGTTATGCCCCTGATTATTTTTCCCTTCTCCACCACCCCGATAATGAAGCCGGCAAGGTCATAGTCCTCACCGGAATATAGCCCCGGCATCTCGGCGGTCTCCCCGCCGATGAGCGCACAGCCGACATCCCGACAGGCCTGTGCCAGTCCGGTTGCAATCGCTGCCACCTGCTCCGGCGCCAGCTTGCCCATGGCAATGTAATCCAGAAAGAACAGGGGCTCCGCCCCGCTGGTGAGGATGTCGTTGACACAGTGATTCACCAGGTCAATGCCTATGGTATCGTGTTTGCCCATAGCGGCGGCTATCTTCAACTTGGTGCCGACGCCATCCACGCTGGAGACCAGAACGGGCTGTTTATACCCTTTGAGCTCAAAAAGACCGCCAAAGAAGCCGATGCCGCTCAATACTTCCGGGCGGTGAGTGGTTTTCGCCTGTTCCCCGATTAACGCCTTGGCTCTGGCAGCAGCATCAATATCAACCCCCGCGGCGGCGTAGGTATGCCTGACTTTTTTACTGGTCATAGACAACACCTGATTTAATAATTCGGTGCGTCAAATATGCCAATGTCACAGTCCCAGAACAGAGTACAGTAAAAGCGTTTTGCCTTAATAACTTCAATATCTCTCGACAACCGTTAAGTCGCCAGGCCCAGCCCGGCATATATGGTCTTGTAATCGAGGCCCGCCTTCATGACTTCGGCCAGTTTGTTTAACTTTTTATCCTGATGAAACCTGGTACTGACCAGCAGGGCCTCGATATGCTTGATGACCGTGTCCGTGTCATTCTGAGTCATAATGACGGGGATGTTTTTTTCTTCCGCCTTGAAACGGACGTAGTCAACTGGCTCCCCGCCGCCGCTGATAACGAGGCACCGGGTCGCGGTTTCCAGCGCCGCCATCTGCATATCCGGCCGGTCGTGCCTGACCACCACCGCCTTGCCGGTTTTGCGTCCGAAATAGTCCAGCCCGGAATCAACGCACATCGCCCCGGTCATAACGCTTTCCACCAGCGCCATCGATTTTTCTCCGTTATTCAGCATCTCGCCGTTTATCTGCTCGGCCAGCTCGGCCACCGTAAATGCCAGCAGTGCCCTCTCTTCCGGCAAAGCGCCGAGTATGCGCATTTCTGCCCCGCTGAACCGGGAGGTTAACTCCTCGCAGGTGCGTTTCAGTTCCTGCTTCGGCACCTTGTTTAAGACGAAGCCGAGCAGGTTTTCGCCGAAGCCAAGATAGCTGGCAGCGTACTGCGGCGCCGATTGTCCACCCGCATAATTCTCCACAACGATTACCCTGGCTTTTAAAGCTTCGGCGATTTCATACGCTGTTTTACTGTTAGCATCGTCCGGCGTCGGCCCGCAGTATCCTTCAACAATGACCACATCTTTGTTCTGGGAGACTTCAATGTAAGCCTGCCGGGCCTTATCCGCCAGTGGCTTTCCCCCCGCTAATGTCGGGCTTAACAGGCCGACTTCCTCCGTTAAGTTCAAAGCCTGCCTGGCAAACGCGGCGTCACCTGCCGAGCTATCCGACGGTTTTTCACTGACCGACGGTCTGAGATACCCAACTTTCTTTCCCTCGTCCAGCAACTGTCGACCCAGACCGACGGCAATGGTGGTTTTGCCCGCTGCCGCCTGTGCCGATACTATGAGTAAAGCAACCATATAGCGCGCCTCCCGCTTTCTTGTTCATAACCGAAACATGCCTTTTCATTATAATTGCTTATCCCTCTTTCGTAAAGAGAAAAGCGGTGGCCGCGCTTTTCGGCTGTGTCCCCGGGATATATATTTGACGTTGCTGGAGTGATATAGTGATATAATGAGGTTAATTAACGAGCGAGGTACGAGTCATGCCCGAGGCAATGCTCTACCAGAAGCTTCCTGATTCAAGGGTACAATGTAATACCTGCCAGTGGCGCTGCACTATTAACCCGGAAAAGTCCGGCGTCTGCCGCATGTACCAGAATCGCCACGGCGTTTTATATAACCTGAACTACGCCAGGGCGTCATCGGTGGCGGCCGACCCGATAGAGAAGAAGCCCCTTTTTCATTTTTACCCCGGTTCACTTGCCTTCTCCATCGGGGGGTGGGGATGCAATTTCCACTGCCAGCACTGCCAGAACTGGGAAATTTCCTGCCCGCCGGACAATGAGCCCTGGCTCCGCTCGCAGGATATACCCCCTCAAACAGCCATCGACCTCACCAGACGCCACCAATGCCAGGGCATTGCCTGGACCTACAACGAGCCGACCGTCTGGTTTGAGTACACGCTTGACTCTGCCCGGCTGGCCAAAGAAAATAACCTTTATACAGTATACGTAACCAATGGCTATATTACTCCGGAGGCGATGGATGCCATCGGCCCCTACCTGGGCGCCTGGCGGGTTGACATCAAAGGTTTCAGCGACGCCTTATACCGCGACCTGACCGGAATACAAAACTGGAGAGGCATCCTTGAGGTGGCTAAAAGGGCTAAGGAAAAATGGCAGATGCACATCGAGGTGATTACCAACGTTATCCCCACCTTGAACGATGATGACCAGCAGCTGGAAGGTATCGCCCGCTGGATAAAGGACGAGCTGGGGGAACTGACGCCGTGGCACGTTACCCGCTTTTACCCACACCATAACCTGATGCATTTGCCCGCCACGCCCATCGCCACGTTGGAGCGGGCTTATGACATCGGCCAGAAGGCCGGTTTAAAATTCATCTACGCGGGCAATGTTCCCGGCCACCAGAGCGAGAACACGGTCTGCTACTCCTGCGGCAAACTTGTCGTGAGGAGGTTCGGCTATGAAGCTGAAATCGTGGGGCTGGACGGCTCCCGATGCCGGTTCTGCGGTGCGGAACTGAACTTCAGAACATAAGCAAGGAGAACTAAAATGAACAGGCAGCCAGTGGTCGCCGGACAATTTTACCCCTCCTCAGCTTCCCAGCTCAGGACAATGATTGAAAAGATGGTGGACGAGACAGCGGAGAAAGAGGTCGTTATCGGCCTGGTCTCCCCCCACGCCGGGTACGTTTATTCCGGGCCGGTGGCCGGGGCGGTCATCTCCAGGGTTAAATTCAAGGACACCTTCGTTATCCTCGGGCCGAACCATACGGGAAGAGGCAAGCCGCTGAGCATAATGACGCAGGGCAAATGGCAGACGCCACTGGGCGACGTGGAGATTGATGTGGAGCTGGCGCAACACCTGCTGAGCATAACGCGCCACCTGCAGGAGGATGACGCCGCCCAACTATTTGAACATTCCATAGAAGTCCAGCTTCCCTTCTTACAGTATTTCAAGCCCGATATTAAAATAGTGCCCATATCGCTTTCCTTTGCCGACATTGACGCCTACAAGGAAATCGGTAAGGAGATTGCCCGGGCCATCATTGACACCGGGCGGGAAGCGGTTTTGATGGCCAGCAGCGACATGACCCACTACGAGCCCCAGGATACCGCCGCGAAGAAAGACCGGCAGGCGATAGACGCCATACTGCGCCTTGACGAGGACGAGCTATTCCGCCGGGTCGAGGAGCACAACATAACCATGTGCGGCGTTGCGCCCGTCGCCAGCCTTATCGCCGCGGCCCGGGAAATGGGGGCCACCTCCGCCGAGCTGGTCAAGTACCAGACCAGCGGCGATACCTCCGGCGATTATTCGGCGGTGGTCGGCTATGCGGGCATCATCATCAAGACCGTCGCCCTGCACCCGCTGGTGCAGCTGGCCAAAAACACCGTTGAGACCTACGTGAACACGGGCGAGGCGATTGCCCCGCCCGAAGAACCGACGCCGGAGATGAAGCAGAAGGCAGGCGTCTTCGTGTCCCTGCACAGGTTCGGCGAGTTGAGGGGCTGCATCGGCACCTTCGAGCCCACCAGGGAAAACGTCGCCGGGGAAATCATCAGCAACGCCGTCAGCTCCGCCACCCGCGACCCCCGCTTCCCGCCCGTCGCCCCCGAGGAACTGGCAGACCTGGAATACAGCGTTGACGTGCTCACCCCGCCCAAGCCGGTCAAGGATAAAAAAAAGCTCGACCCGAAAAAGCATGGGGTCATTGTGGAGTGCGGTTTCCGGAGAGGGCTGCTGCTGCCCGACCTTGACGGGGTGGACACCGTTGACCAGCAGATTGATATCTGCCGCATGAAGGCGGGAATCCAATCCGACGAGCCGGTAAACCTGTATTCTTTTGAGGTGAATAGGTACAGGTAATCATTGATAGAATAATCGGGGTTCAAGAAATGGCCGAAGGCTATCCCTTAGAATTTAATTTATCATCCTACGAGGCTTTAGATAACTTTGCACTATTAGCTGACCAAAAATATAATTTGGGTGACAGAAATGGTTGGTTCAACTGCTTTCGAGGTGGATTACATGGTTTATATGCACGAGTTATGGGTGTGAAAATGCATTATCACAAACTCCACGCCTGGGAACTAGAAGTAAAAACGCCTCAGGTTACAGAATATAATCTTTCGTCAATATTATTCAATATGGACTCAGCAATTGAATGCTCGGTCTTTGCCTTAAACGC
>JBARQF010000241.1:0-2487 GCA_049643605.1 Dehalococcoidales bacterium | reverse complement strand
GCGCCCGGCGTCAAAGGGGCGGGAGGCTTTCTTGGGGTTTTCGTTCTTGGTAGAGAGCGCTTTTAATGCGTTGAAGGCGGCGTAACCCAGGGGATTGGAGATGGATTCGCTGCCGCCGGTGAAGATGGCTTCCGCATCGCCGCGCTTGATGGTCTCGAAGGCAATGCCGATGGCATCCGAGCCGCTGGAGCAGGCCGACGTGGTACAGAAATTGGGTCCCTTGATGCCAAGCGCTATGGATATCTGGGCGGCGGCAATATCGGAAATCATCATCGGGGCCAGAAACGGGCTGACGCGGTCCGGGCCTTTTTCCACGAGGATTTTGGCCTGTTCGAAGAGAGTGGTCAACCCGCCAACGCCGCTACCGATGATGACCCCGATGTCATCGTCGTTGGTGTGGTCGATTTTCAGGAGCGCTGACTCCACTGCTTCCCGGCTGGCGGCGACCGCCAGCTGGGCAAAACGGTCCATGCGGCGGGCTTCCTTGCGTTCGACGTAGTTGGTGGGCTCGAACCCTTTTACCTCACCGGCAAACTTTGCCTCCATATTTGAGGGGTCGAATAATGTAATATAGTCGATCCCGGATTCACCGGCGACCAGCCCTTCCCAGGTGGATTTGACGTCCGAACCGAGAGGGTTGAGCGTGCCCATCCCCGTGACGACTACTCGCTCTTTACCGCTATCCATAAAAGTGCTCCCTTTTTCTCCGCTTTAATAGATTGAAAAGTTGGTTAATAGATTAATACGAGGCCGAGCCGTAATCCATGAGGTATGTCTGAAGGGTCGGTGGCGTCCCCGATTGGGTAAATGTCCCACCCGGCTCTGGCGGCCATGGTATAAACGTCCATGCCCACCGCTTCCATGGGAGACCTGGCCTTCAGGCGATGCGGGCAGCCACGCCCCGGTGTCAATACCTCGCATTCTTTATCGGGGCAGAAGAAAGTTTTGCAGGAGCCGCTGCCGAAACCTACTGCCAGATGATAGCCATCATGGAAGGCTTCTGCCTCCAGCCTGGCGACAATTTCAGCTAGTTTTCGGCGGTAAGGATTGACCAGTTTTTTGTCTATTGCTTCCTTCCCGGCGGTATGTTCGGCGGGCACATCTATTCTGACAAATATGGCGTAATGAAAATTATTGACAACTTTTCGCGTGTCATCGGGGGTCATGGCGTACGGTGGGCAATTGACATTGGTACCGTATCCGGGGCACTTGGGGTAGACGCATTTGGCCACTACCCTTTCGTCAATAACTACGTCATCCTGGCTGATAATCTTGGCGTCGGTGGCCCCAAGTTCAATAGCTCGGCGGCGGTATTTCTCCATATCCTCTTGCAATTGTGCTTCAGGGATACGCTCCAGAATTTTGCGAGCCATGAAAATAACCTCCGGTTGATTCAATTAGTTTTTTACCATAATTCCCCGCCATTTGCAAGCTAACCTCTGGCTTTGACTGTTCAGGAATGGCGACTTTATAATGGAACTGAGGATAGATTTAATGAATGTAACCAGAGTTGCTTTGGACACGCTGGGCTGCAAGCTGAACCAGGCGGAAACCGAGTCGCTGGCCCGGCAGCTCGTTGCGGCTGGATATGAGCTGGTGGACTCGGTGGATGAGGCTGATATCTACATCCTGAACACCTGCACGGTGACACACGTTGCCGACCGCAAGTCCCGGAACCTTCTGCGGCAGGCGCGGCGTCGGAACGGCCGTGTCCGACTGATAGCGGTTGGCTGCTATGCGGAGAGGTCCCCTCAGGAGCTGACCCGGATAGATGGTGTTGCCCTCGTTATCGGCAATGGCCAGAAGGCACAGGTACTCGACAGGCTGAAGGAACTCGGCTGCCCATCATTATCTACCGGGCAGAGCTTGTATCAGTACGGTAGAAATCGCTCTTTCGTAAAAGTCCATGATGGGTGCCGCAACTTCTGCAGTTACTGCATCGTGCCGCTGGTGCGGAGTCGGATGGAAAGCGTACCTGTGGAGCGGGTCGTTGCCGAGATTCAAAATCGGGTGGCGGATGGGGTGAAAGAAGTGGTGCTCACCGGAACCGAAATCGGAGACTACCATCGCGGCGGCGTCGATTTACTCGGACTTTTGAAGCGTGTTCTGGAGGAAACCGGGATAACGCGGCTGCGGTTATCCTCGTTGCAGCCTCAGGAGATATCTGCGGAGCTTCTGGAGCTCTGGAAGGACAGCCGGTTGTGCCCGCATTTTCACCTTTCCCTGCAAAGTGGCAGCGACCTCGTTCTCGGGCGAATGAAGCGGCGCTATACTTCGGCTGAATACCGGCGGGTGGTCGCTTTGATAAGAGAAATAGTGCCGGATGCGGCCATCACCACCGATGTCATCACCGGCTTTCCCGGAGAGACGGAGGCCGAGTTTGAGGAAAGCCATAATTTCTGCCAGCAGATGAGCTTTGCCCGCATTCATGTCTTTCCCTATTCGCGGCGACCGGGTACAGAAGCGGACGGCATGACGGAACAGGTT
>JBARQF010000240.1:0-8457 GCA_049643605.1 Dehalococcoidales bacterium | reverse complement strand
TTGTTGGCATCAATTACGCCCCGTATTCTCTCCTCCTGCTCTGTATTTTTATTACCGGATTTACCACGATGGGCGTACTTACCATTATTCTGTCCGTTCCGACGCACCACCAGCGGCTGGCACCGTTTGCGGCCAGCGTGGTCGGTCTTGTCTCCTCATTGGGGAACCTGGTCTCTCTGGTAATGCCGGCCATCTTCGGCTATCTGATTGACGTTACCGGTACGTTTCAGGCTTCGCTGTTCACCATCGCGGCACTGGCCGGTATCATGCTTCTCGTTGGCTCCCGTATGAGCGAGTGAAGCCGTCTTACCTGTCTTGACTATTGACCTCGATTTTTGCCTGTGTTATAGTACAATTGTTCTATTGAAAAGGTGGGTGGGGAGATGGCGGTTGAAGATAAGCTAAAGGCACTGTCAGCGGCGGCGCAATTCGATATTTGCGGCTACAGCGGCGTGCGTGATTTCGCGCCCTCGCCGCGGCGTTTCATCTACCGCGCCACGCTGCCCGGCGGTGGCTCAATCTGCCTGTTCAAGGTGCTGCTGACCAACGTCTGCATGAACGATTGTGCTTACTGTGTCAATCGTGTAACCAGGGACTTTCCCCGCCGTGCCTTTCAGCCCGAGGAGCTGGCTCGAGCTTTCATGCAGCTTTATGAGCGGAGAATGGTAAGAGGGCTCTTTCTCAGCTCCGGGGTTGCTGATAACCCCACCCGCACCATGGAAGCCATGGTCAAGACGGTGGAAATCCTGCGTTACCGCTACGGTTTCAAGGGTTACATTCACCTCAAAATACTGCCCGGAGCCTCATTCGATTGTGTTGCCGAGGGCTGCAAACTGGCCGACCGGGTCTCCGTGAACATGGAGGCTCCCACCGTCCAGCACCTGGCCAGGCTGAGCAAGCGGAAGGACCTGTATCAGAACATAGTAGAGCCGATGCGCTGGGTCAAAAAGCTGAAGGCGGCGGACGAAAGACTGGCACCGTCCGGGCAGACGACGCAGTTTGTCGTTGGGGCGGCGGGGGAAAGCGACCTGGACCTGCTGCGCACTACCTCGGCTCTCTACCGTGAAGTGGAGTTGCGGAGGGCTTATTTCAGCCCTTTCCGGCCGGTCAGTGACTCACCGCTTGAGGGGAGACCGCCGGCCAATCCGCTGCGCGCCCACCGGCTATACCAGTCTGACTGGTTGCTCAGAGTATACGGTTTCCCGTTAAAAGAGGTTGAACTGGCGCTCGGGGGAAAAGGAGAACTCTCGTTGCAGAAAGACCCCAAGCTGGTTATTGCTGAAAATCAACCCTGGCTGTTCCCGGTGGACGTCAACCGGGCGAGCTATGAGGAGCTGCTGCGCGTGCCCGGAATCGGCCCCGTATCGGCACAGCGAATAACCGAAGCCAGGCGGGAACACAGCATTGATTCCATGTTGTCGTTAAGAAAGATGCGGGTGGTGACATCCAGGGCTGCCCCTTATATCTGGTTCCAGGGCATGCTGGAATGGGAAAAGCAGGCCTCATTCATTCCTCATCTGGAGGAACCGGAGGAGCCAGCTCCCTCGCTGGCTCAGGTTCTCAGTCCATAGCTTTTACAAACTGTAAAGAACCCCGTTCCCGCCCGGGCTTTTCGGTAAGAGCAAAGAGGGCGGTAACATCGACTCAAAAGATGGTACAATTATTCAGGAATACGTCAGTACCTGTATAAATAACTTGGAGGCAGAGATGTCGGTAATAAGTGATTACATAGATGGTCTGGGCGATTGTCAAAAAGCACTTTCGGAAAAGTCAATTGCTGATATAGCAGATACCATCTATAAAGCCTATCGGAAGAACAAACAGGTAATAATTATGGGTAATGGAGGCAGCGCGTCGACGGCCTCTCATTTTGCTCGTGACCTCAGGATAGGTTCAGCCGCGAAGGGGAAACCACGGGTACGTGCTACGAGTATAACCGATAATATGGCGATGATTACCTCACTGGCCAATGACATTGATTATAACTCCATATTCAAAGAGCAACTGGTAGGCCAGCTGGACGAAGGCGATGTGGTCATCGGGATAAGTGCTTCGGGCAATTCACCGAACGTGCTTGAAGCCATGAAATATGCCCGCGAGAACGGGGCAATAACTATAGCTCTGACTGGTTTTGACGGGGGAAAACTGAAAGGGCTGGTTGATAAGGCAATCATAGTCGCCAGCTGGGATTATGGGCAGGTTGAAGACGTTCACCTGAGCTTAGACCATATAATTACCTACTCAGTTAAGGCGATGATAGCCAAGGATTAAAAGAAATGGGGGTATATTACCTCCCCCATTTCTTTTAATTTGGTGAACTTGATATCTTATTGGTTCATTTGGGCCCTTTACTAAATTCCCAGTTCCTTCAGCGTTTCCGTCTTCGGAATGCCACTCTCTCTATCCCAGCCCATCAGTTCGTAATATTGCTTTTTTGCCTCTTCCATCTTGACGGGATCAAGAGGTTTATCCGAGAGAATTCCGTCTGTTTTCGGCTCATAAAAGCGCTGGGGCAGTTTGTCATCGGCGGCGGTAAATCCTTCCCGGATATTGAAGAGCCTGAGGGTAGTTATAATTCGGTCGGCAACTTTCTGAAGCCCTTCGACGGTTACATCCTGGCCCGTAACCGCGTTAAGCAGCCCGGCTAATTGTGTCAGATGGTATGGAAAGAATTGACAGACGACCAGAGAATCATATATGGTCATCAGACGTTGCCTGTGCTGGAAAAGCCTGACTTTTTTCTGCCCGATATCATCAACCGGAAACGGCCCGGGCAATCCCAGGGCTTCAACCTCTTTCACCGGCCAGCTGTCCTGATTCGAGTACATATGGTCGTGAAGGTTAAAACAGTGGTCCGCACCATGCGGATTTACCATGAACCCGAGGCCAAGTCCGGGCTTCGCCCGCGGCTCGTGCATGCCAGCCTCCAGACCTTTCACCGCGATGGCGAATTTTTCCGCACCATTGCCGATTTCCTGTGCTGCCCGTGTGACGCCCTCCGCCAGGAGGTCGCCGAGCCCCTGGCGACGGGCAATCATCTCAATGAGATGCAGCATTGCCTGCTCGTTTCCGAACCTCAGCTCGATGCCGCCGGTGTCTTTGTTCGTGAGCAACCCGTTTTCGTAACATTCCATAGCAAAGGCAATAACCTCTCCCGTGGAAATCGTGTCCAGCGAGTAGGCATTGCAGAGCTCGTTGCCCTTGGCGATGGCCGGCAGGTCATCGATGCCGCAATTGGAGCCCAGTGAAGCCAGGGTTTCGTATTCAGGGCCGCCATATTCGGGGTCGACTTTATAGGGCTTGTCCACCTTTACCACTTTTTTACAGCGCACCGGGCAGGCATAACAGGCGTCCATCTTTATGCCGATGGTATTCATAACGGCTGGAGCATCTATCTTTTTAATCGCGGGGAATAAACCATCACGGAAATTTCTCACCGGAAGGTTGCCAATGGCTTCAAAGCCGTCCATGGGCAATCCGGTGCCGACTTCCCAGAAACCCCGCATTGACTCCCAGTTAGCTTTCAGCCATTTTGCAATTTCCTTTGTAGGTTTGGCGTCGACAACCTTGGGAGCGTTATGACCCCTGACGGCGATGGCTTTCAGGTTCTTGGAGCCCATAACTGCACCGACGCCCCCTCTCCCTGCCGCGTCGAATAAGCCGTTCATGATGCAGGCATACTTTACCAGGTTCTCTCCCGCCGGGCCGATGCTGGCAACTCTGATGAGGTTATCACCGAGTTCGCTGCATATTTTCTGGCAGGTTTCCTTGGTATTCAACCCCCAGAGGCTTTGGGCATCTTTTATGCTGACCTTGCCATCTTGGACCCAGACGTAAACCGGTTTTTCTGCCTTGCCCTCCACGATAATTGCATCAACGCCGGAGCGTTTGAGCTCGGCACCCCAGAACTCCCCCACCTCTGCTTTGGCCACCCCGTTGGTCAGCGGAGATTTGGCGCCGATGCAATTACGGCTGTTTCCCGGAAATGGCACACCCGTGAGCGGCCCACAGGCAAAAATCAATTTATTATCGGCCCCAAGAGGGTCGACCTTGGCACCCAGTTCTTTCCAGAGGTAATGTGAAACGAATCCGGCGCCACCGATGTATTTACGGCAGAGTTCTTCGTCGGTTCCTTCTTCTGAAACCCGGTTCTCGGTGAGATTCACTCTCACCGTCTTTCCCGTGTAGCCACCCCGCATTACATTGCTCATTTATTTACACCTCCGTATTAACCTCTTTTGTAGCATTTATATACCCCAACCATTAAAATCATTAAAGGTCTGTATTAATGTGATTTTATACTATCACAGTGAATCCTACAACGAGGTCTGTTATAGAAATTCGGCGGAAACAAGTGTCAGAATGTGTGCTTTGACAACTATCGGGGGCAGGTCAGGGTTATTGTTGTGGTGCTCCTTGTGGTTAGCTACCCTGCCCCCTGTATCAACTGTATATAGAGATCACCTATCTGGCTAGTGTCAAAGAGAGCAGCAATACTGCCAAAAGCAGCTGGGGCCGGTCTTTTAACTATAAGTGATACTCCTTTTTCTAGTAGTTCAGCTGTTTCCTTGTCAAGATTGTCGACGGCAAAGGCAATGTGCTGAACGCCCTCGCCTTTACTGTCAAGAAAATCTTTATACTTTGATGATTCTCCTTCGATGGGCTGAACAAACTCAATGGGTATCGATCCAACTTCGACGAACTTCGCTCTAATTTTTGGTTTTGGTTCTGAAAATATAACTTCGCGTCCTACTGTGGCAATACCAAGAGATTCATAGTATTGGATAGCCTTGTCCATGTCATAAACTACTACTGCTATGTGATGTAATTTCCAATCTTTCATTGCGTATCTCCTTCTATATCAAAACTAATGGAAATACTGGGCGTGCGTAGTGTAGTTAGGGCAATCTCGTTACCAATACCTCTGCCTTGTTAGAAGCATGCCACCGTCTACAGGGAGTCCTATACCCGTAATCCATCGTGCCTCGTCACTAGCTAGATACACTGCTGCCCATGCTACATCCCAAGCTGTGCCCTCCGTCTGAAGTGGTGTAGCTAATATGCGACGTTCCCTTATTTCATTAGTTATACTTTCAGCCACCATAGGGGTAAACACAGCGCCTGGAATAATGCAATTGACACGTACGTTATCTTTTGCATGAGTCTCAGCCATGGCTCGCGTTAGGCTGATGACACCCCCTTTTGCTGCGGAGTAAGCTGTAAAACCACGAGGTCGAAGTGCACTGAGTGATGATATATTGATGATAGCTCCACCACCACCTTTAATCATTTGTGGAATTGCGAATCTGCTAGTGAGTACCATACTCTTGAGATTGACATTAATTACCGTGTCCCACTCAGCTAAATCCATATCTACAACAGTACCTTTGCTTTCAACTCCAACGTTATTATGCAAAATATCCAATCGGCCATAGCGCTCAACAACAGTCTCGATGATTATTTTACAATCCTCTAATTTGGTCACGTCGGCAGTGGACACACTCGCTTCACCACCCTCAGAAGAGATAATATCAGCAGTCTCCTGCACACGTTCTGGAAAACGGTCTATGAGCATAACTTTCGCGCCCTCCCTTGCGAATAGAATTGCCGTAGCTTTACCATTCCCAATACCGGGGCCCCGCGACCCTGCGCCAGTAACGATTGCAACTTTTCCTTCGAGTCGTGGTTTATGCTCTATCATGTTGGCCCTCCTTTTTCTCCTCTTCATCATTCTTCTTCCATTTATCCCTGCTTTTCCAGCCAATTACCAAATATATCAAACCTATAACCAGAATTGGAGTGGCTATCCAAAATGGTATCTGTAAGATGAAAGAGGCAATCATTAAGATAATACTAAAGGGCGTTGATGGTTAGGTTGCGTGATTCCAGTTCTATCCCGATAATCCGCGGCTTGATAGCAGAGGCAGGGCTGTTAAGTATGAATCATCCAGGGGTGCGGCCAACCGGATAGACTGCTACTGAGCCATTCCATGTAACTGAGAGCCGTTTTCTACTTTATGACATTTGTATCTATCAATTATCTCTTAGATAACCTGGCTTAGTATTTCCTCTATTTGTTCATCGGTCAGGCTTACATACTTGCCTTTGGCCAACACGTCAAATACCATCTGCTTGGTCCAGGCATCATAACTGACATCCCCATCCTCTGGGACGTAACCGGCGAATTCAAAGGTAGCCGGTCGGATAACGACATCCGGGTTGTAGTACCACCCGAAGTCCCACACCTCCTCGGGATACGCGGTGAGAAATACCAGTTTCCCTGTATACTCACCTTTGACCCCCTTGTAAACGCAGGGTATCACGTGATCCATTTTCCAGCCGACGTCCTTTAACGCATCTATGGTGAGTGTTTTCAGAATCCAAGGATCAAAGTTGATCTCTAAATCAGCGTGGAGATGGGCATATATACCCGACTCAATCATCCTCATGGTTTTTTTCCAGTGTGCCGACTCAAAGTACCGCTGAATCTCCAGCTCTTCCATTGGACCGACACACTTGAAATCAAATTGCTTGTAGTATTTATCCATGTACTTTTTACCCCAGCCAATGAGGTTCTTACCTGACTCACCTTTAGTATGGTCAGCCGGTTCCATTATGACATTTGGGTTATAGCGCCAGTACATATCAATCGCGGGAATGTACATATTTCTCTCCGGGTCGTGAGGGTGGACACTGTGAAGCCCGACGACCCCTTCTGAAGGTGAAGGGCTTACTAAGTCAATTTTCCTGTCTAGGGCGAGACCCTTGCGACTAAAATATTGGGTCATCAGCTTGGAAAGAGCTTGGGCCTCCACCTGGTTTTCCCAGTACATGTGAATGTGGTAGATTTCCTCTTCCGTCTGGGTAATCATGTGCATCAGTTCTTGCCACTGATCCGACTTGAAATACTTGACCACCTCTTGCGTAACTTCTTTCGGCTCCATATAATAAACCTCCTTATATCTTCAATATAGCCGAGAGCAGATGGTAACCTTATAGTACTTTATTTTCCGGTAGCTTCTTCATGAGAATTTACGTATTCTTCCTGCTCACTTCATCAGGTCAACGTTTATTACCAAATGCCCGCTCTCTTCATCAAGTCTCTCTGTCATTCTGACACCTGTAATCTCACCGACCACAATTACTAGTCTGGTCTGAATGGGACAGCCGCCTTCAATCAGATGGCCGCCGCGTATTTTACCATTCGTATCAGCAAACAACCCATGAACGTGATGATCCATTTCACCTTTCGCTGAGTCATAGATCATTCCTTCTACACTCATTACTTGCAACGGACCAGGGATAACCTGTGGTGGAGCAAACTCGGTACCAGTTTTTGAAGTCTTGCTCACCGCTACACCCTCAATGGTCAGTTGACGTAGGCTACCCACAGTGGACAGAATCGCCGCATAGCGAATACCCTGTTTTGCACAGGCTTTTTTCAGACTAGTGATAAGGTCTTCACCTGATGGCAATTGTATGGGTAACACCTTGCCGATATTCCCACAAATCGGATTCTTGGTTCCAGTCATGCTTTTTTCTCCCTTTTTCCTTTCATCTGAACTAATAGGAGAGCAATAAGTTCCTATTAGTTACATCTAGCCAAGTGTCACGCGAGGCAACCATAGTATTATCTCGGGGAAGACAATACAAAGAACTATTACGATAAACACAATGGCAATAAATGGATATACCCCCCGCATTATATCTCCGTACTGGATACCCAAAGCAGGATCTGCTGATCCACGAAGTACAAATATCGATGTAGCGAAAGGGGGACTCAAAAAACCGCTCTGGAGATTGATTACTATCATCATGATCATCCATAGCAGGTCGAACTCTAAAACGGCAATGGTGGGCAGTACTATAGGAACTATGATAAACACTATTCCTATCCAGTCCATGAACATTCCCAAAATGAAGACTATGAGCATAATAAGGGCAAAGCCACCCCATCGACCACCGGGAACAGACACAATAGCATTGGCCACAACGTCCCCTCCCCCAAGAATGAGAAACACAGAAGTGTAAGCGACCGACAGAATAGCGATGAGAAGGGACATGCCACTGACCCTCATTGTGTCATTAAGCGCCCCCTTAAGAGTAGCAAAGGTGAACTTGCGGTAGCAGATTGTCATAATTGTGGCCGCAAATGCGCCAAATGCAGCGGCTTCGGTAGGTGAAGCCAACCCTGCAAGGATGCTGCCAAGAACGGCCACAACAATAATTAATGGTGGCACTAATGAACGCACCAGAATCAGCAGTCTGGCACTTGCTGATACGTCTGCTTTCTCTCCCGTTATGGCAGGGCCCGCGTTTTTTTGTATTATACAGCGCACAGCAATATAGACCATATACAGTGCAGCAAGAAGAAAACCCGCGGGAAATGCTGCGGCGAAGAGCTTGCCTACCGAGAGACCAGCAAGAGGTCCTAAAACCACCAGCATGATACTGGGT
>JBARQF010000239.1:0-6564 GCA_049643605.1 Dehalococcoidales bacterium | reverse complement strand
GGTGCCGGTTGAGCGCACGCTCCAACCAGTAACAGCACCACTAACACCATCACACCAACAAATAGAGGACCTTTATTTTTCATTACCAAAAACTCCTCCTTTTAGGTTCTAACCGCTTGTAATTACTATACTATTGAAAGCTATCACCTTCCTTTCGTAGCTCAAGCCACAATTTTTTCTCATAATCCCTCTGGCTTTTTGGGTTTACTTTTCGCTGAATGCTTACTTGATACACCATGGAACGGTTGTTAATTATATCACAATGGATAATCCATTTCGATATGTTTTCCTAAATTATATAGCAGAAATGCAATTTGTCAAGTCTTCAGCCAATTTGACCGAGAAAAATACTTGTGTAATACTAGTTGACATAGTAATCAAATGTTCGTTTGATGCTCGAAATCATTAGATATCGACGTTGGAGTTCTGGAGCGGAAGATAATGAAGAATGACCCGGAAGTGGACTTGCTTTATCTGTGGACGATGTTGCATCAGGCCAGGGACGCGATATCAAGGCTCCGCGAGAAGGAGCTGCATAAGCTCGGTATTTCAACCGCCATTGCCGAGGTCATGTTCACCATTGAGAATATCGGCTCTGAGGCTACTCCTACTAAGATATCGCGCCACCTGTTAAGAGAGTTTCATTCCGTTTCATCCATCCTGAGCAGGATGGAAAAGAAAGGGTTTGTGATAAAAGTCAACGATTTGAAAAAAAAGAATACCGTAAGAGTTTATTTAACCGATAAAGGTCGTCAGGTCTATAACGAGGCAAAAAAGAGGGAGTCCATTCTCGATATACTATCCTGTCTGTCTGAAAAAGATGGCCAGCAACTTACATCATCCTTAAAAGAAATACGCGATGAAGCCATCAGAACTCTGGGAATTGAAGACCGTACCTATCTGCTTGGGTACTAGTCGAGCTTCTTGAAAATATTTTCACATCAAAACGCTTGTAACAGTCGACCGTAAACCATCACAACTCGTTACCACCAGGTAAAACAGATATTCAACACAAAGGAGGTAATCAATTGAGTTACGGTTCTATTTCAGCAATTGACCCTTACAAGCGACATCGAGTTTCGGTGCTCGACAGTGAGATGTCCTACATTGACACCGGTAAGGGTGACCCCATCGTTTTTTTGCACGGAAACGGAACCTTCTCCTACCTGTGGCGCAACGTCATCCCGCATGTTGAGCGACTGGGACGGTGTCTTGCCCCCGATCTTATCGGGATGGGAGATTCAGGTAAAAATCCAAGTGGTTCTTACCGTTTCGTTGACCATGCCAGGTATTTTGATGCCTGGTTTGAGATACTGGGTCTCAGCAAGAAGGTTACTCTGGTCGGACATGACTGGGGCGGTGCTCTCGGATTCTATTGGGCATATCGTCACCCCGAAGAGATTAAGGGTATCGTCTATATGGAAACATTTGTACAGCCGATGAGCTGGGACCAGTGGCCCAAAGTTATTGCAGAGCGGTTCAAAGCCTTACGCTCACCGGCCGGCGAAGAAATGGTGCTCAGGGACAACATTTTTGTGGAGAAGCAACTTCCCGCCAGAGTGTTACGTGGCTTGACTGAGAAGGAGATGGCTGTCTACTGCCGCCCCTACCTTGAACCTGGAGAGTCTCGGAGGCCTACCTTAACTTGGCCACGGGAGGTGCCTTTAGGAGGCGAACCAGCCGATGTCGTCAAGATCATTGACGAATATGGAAAGTGGCTGGCCACCGGTGAAGTACCAAAGTTATTTATTAATGCCGATCCAGGCTCAATATTGGTGGGTCCACAGCGAGAATTCTGCCGAAGCTGGGCTAACCAGCAGGAAGTAACGGTCAAAGGTATTCACTTTATTCAAGAGGACTCCCCAGCAGAGATTGGCCAGGCAATCGCTGCCTTTCTCGCTCAAATCCACGACGGGTAATGAATAACAAAGCCTTTCTGAAGATTCTTCATCTTCGCCCCGGCTCAACCTGCAATTATCCTGCATTTTTAAACGGATGGGGATATGTTGTAATATGATGATAAAGATGTAATGTCTGCTTTTCTGCATCCACTCAAAGTGCGTATTGAGTTTCAGTTAAAGCGGAGAAGGAGCAATGATGGAATTAAGCTCTCAAGTTAAGGCCATTGCCCGGGAGAAAGGGGCTGCTCTGGTGGGTATTGCCTCCAGGGAAAGATTAGCCGAAGCACCGCCTTCAGCCGATCCCGATTACCTCCTGCCCTCCACCCGGTCTGTTATTTCTTTCGCTATACCGCTGGATAGAAAGGCTATTCGAGACTTTCTGAGTAAAAGGGACTGGCTGGCCCACGGTAACGACCACAAACGTATTTACCGGGAACTCTATAACATTGCTGAACGTCTTGTTGACTTCCTCAAGGAGAAGGGCTTTGAGGCTCTACGACCGGATATGAACAATGTCTATCGCCCTGAAGGTGGTAGTAATCAAACCACCGACATGGTCAATATGGTGGAGATGGTGCCTGACTTCTCCCATCGTTACGGGGCAGTAGCCGCCGGGTTGGGACGGTTGGGCTGGAGCGGCAATTTGATGACTCCCCAGTTTGGCTCGGCGGTTTTCTTGGGTTCAGTACTCACCTCAGCGGTACTGGAGCCCGACCCGCTCCTGGAAGAAGACCCCTGTGGCAAGTGCAAGCTGTGTACCACGGTTTGCCCTGTGGAGATGATGGATAAAAAAGAAACCATGTCCGTGACTATAGCTGGTAAAGAATACAGCTACGGGAAAAAGGAAACCAACGCCCGTTGTATCATCGCCTGTGGCCACAATCACGGCCTGGGGTTCGACAAAACATGGTC
The DNA here is from genome assembly GCA_049643605.1 of Dehalococcoidales bacterium. Lineage (GTDB taxonomy): Bacteria > Chloroflexota > Dehalococcoidia > Dehalococcoidales > RBG-16-60-22 > E44-bin89. Next base: position 3,751 of record JBARQF010000239.1, on the reverse strand, counting down.
TACCTGGAGTCCCTACCACGTGGATTATCCCTTCCCCAATGACGTAGCAGAAGTTATTGCCTTGAGCCGGCAGATACGAGCCGCCGACCCTAATTTTCAAGGCAAGCGAGCCGTACTTACCCAGCGTGACAAATGCTTTGACCCCAATGAGGTCTATATCAATACTTGCGGCAACTGCGGACTCATCTGCTGGGAAAAGCGGGAAGACCGGGAGGAGAATCGTCGTATACTGATGAACTCCGGGGTGGTGGTGCTCACTGCCGAGGGCAAGCGGATGGCCGTACCGGCAGAGGAAACAACAGAGATAGATACACCGTACGGAGTAAAAGTAGCCATGCTACGCCGGGAAGCCCGGGCACTGCCGGAGCTTACCGATGCACTGAAAAAGGGGGCGCTGGCTACCCGCGTGCCTAGAGATACCCAGATTCTGAACTATCTGGCCTCGCTGCCTGTCTCTGCTTAATAGCTGGGAAAGGTCTCCACAGGAGAGCTTGGATTGCATATTAGCTTGTTTTGTTACCGGAGTGGTAAAATCGTTCTTTTCACCATAATGTTACTTCTGTGATTTCGAAAAAGAAGGGTTTATAATGCTAGATTGTCAAGGTGGTAAACCCGATACTACTGCTCACCGGTATAATATGCCGGTATAATTATAAAGGAGTGATAGCATGAAAATACTAGGCATTGTCTGCAGTCCAAGGTTACGTGGTAATACCGAGATCATGGTAAAAGAAGTGCTTGCCAGTGCTCAACAAGAAGGAGCTGAAACGGAACTGGTAACCATGGCCAAGAAGACTATCTTACCCTGCGATGCCTGTGAGTCATGTCGAAAAACGGATAAATGTCACCTCGATGATGATATGCAGGATATCTACAATAAGCTTTTAGAAGCCAACGGCATTATCTTCGGCAGCCCGGTTTTCTATTGGACGCTGACAGCTCAGGCTAAAGCTCTTATCGATCGCACCTTCGTGTTCTCCAAGGATCACAAGCTAAGAGGCAAAGCGGCTGGTGTAGTAGCAATTGGAGAGCGATTGGGACTAACCGATGTCTTCGCTGCCTTCACAAGTTTCTTCTATTTACAACGGATGATTCCAGTGGGATTTGCTGCTGGCTTTGGCGAAAAAAGAGGGGAAGTCAAAGACGATAGCGCAGTCAATATCAGAGGTACGAATGAAGCCAAAGCACTGGGAAGTAATATAGTAAGATTCATCCGTTCTCAAAAAGGATACGACTGGATGGTAGTACCCTCCAAAGGAGAAGGCGGCTCTGAATCTTAAGCCACTCTTAATGGAATAAGCTTAGTTTTATTCAGCCTTTTTGGTGACCTGCCCCCAATAATTATATCTTTTGTTAAGTGCTGAACAAAATGGGCAATTGTGCAATTAGAGATTAAACTTCAAATTGTGCAGTCATTGACATCACCAGTAAATTAATTTACTGTTCATACCACAGTTGGCACGAAAGGAAATGAACTCATGCAAGCATATTGTATGAAATGCCGAGCTAAGAAGGATGTGAAAGATCCTAAAAGCATAACCATGAAGAATGGCAAGCCTGCAACTCAGGGCGTATGCCCCACATGTGGTACGAAGATGTTCAGAATCGGGAAGGCATAACCCTGATTAGAATATAGTAATTAAATAAGGGCTGGATATTTTTATGAACTAGATGTCCAACCTTTCCAACCTTTTTATATATAGCACTGCTCATCTTTTGTATAACCCATCATAACAATGGATCTTATCAATTCAGCATATTCGGTGCACCAAAAATACTATACCTGTTAGTCTATCTATATAGACTACCGCGTTAAATGGTCTCCCCATAAGATGTCATAATTTACGTAGATTAAGGTGATCCAATGGCGAATACTTCTGGTGCTGTATAGTTATATCGTATCAACCAGAAATAATGCGTGTAAACAAGACATTTTAACACCGACAAGGCTTCCTCTTCTAAATATGGTACGATGATGGGAAAGATGGAGTTAGCAGTATGAATGGCACAGATCGTGTTAACATAAGACCGGGCTTACGGGTCTCAATAGTATTAAAGACAAACCAGCATTCTGGAAAACTAACCGAAGGGATAGTCAAAGATATTTTGACCAAATCACCTATTCATCCCCATGGTATCAAAGTCTGTTTAGAAGACGGTCAGGTTGGTCGAGTTAAAGAAATAAAAGTCTGAGATCGACCTCCGTCGAGCAGTACCGAACAACTTGAAGAAAAATTGGATACCTTAAGCCAACGTAGCACTATTCTCCTCAACCTCCATTTGGTACTCATGAAATTGAGGAGAACATCACATGAGGCTGGAGATATCTCAAGATAGCCCACCTTACTTATTACAGGATTCAGCTTGACAGGACGAAGTCAGCCTAGTAAAGTCTCTATAATTCAGTTGTGCCATAATCGCTGACGGCACATAGTAAAAAGTATTTAAAACAGAGGAAAACAAGGAGGTTCAGGAAATGCTTTATGAACTAAGGGTTTATGAGATTATTCCGCTTAGAATGAAAGACATCAATGACCGATTTGCGAAACATACCACGAGAATCTGGGAGAGGCTGGGTATTCGCCCCGTAGGTTTCTGGGAGAACGTAATAGGGCCAAGCAACACACTGACTTATATACTTGCCTGGGAGAGCCTCAAAGAACGCCAGGAAAAGTGGGATGCTTTTATGAGTGACCCCGAACGGCTCAAGGTGATGGAAGAAACACATAAAAATGGACCGATAGTCCTTAGAAGTACCAACACGATTATGCAGCCAACATCCTACTCACCCATGCAGTAATGTAGGGCACTATATAGTATTGTGAAACGAGGCAAAGGCTTACGGAGGCGGGATTACCCCGCCTCTTAATTATTCAGGTCACCATTCCCAAGTATCTTTGCCTAACCCCCATTCTAAGCGATTGAAAAACCATTTTCAGGCGTATATCTGACACGTTCTACCCCTCACTTGACCAGTACTCATTACTAACATATTCCATACCCTTATTTTAGCCTTGTACAGGCTTATGGAAGTGACTTGCCCCCATTAACAAACAAACAATCAGCGTGCGCAGCACTATTAATTATATATAAGGATTAACTAACTAACCGAGTGTGCGCGCAGCACTATATAATAATATATAAGAGAACGATAGACCTAACGAGAAAAGGTTTTCTGTGGCACTACGTTGTGCTACAGAATTTACACTCGCAATAATAATAGTGTTGGCTCGTGCGCGGGTATTATATACACTACAGCATTTTTAATATGCTAATAAGGAGGAGGAGGAGGAGGTATGCGCGCGGGTATTATATATACTACGGCCCCGTTACATTCAAAATTAAAAAAAGGATACGGCCCTTAACCGTTTACTATGCTGAGAGCCACCATGAAACTAATAAAGTGCAACTAGCTAGATGATTAGTATTCTGTGGTGCCCTTCTCTCTTTTGACCAGGACTGTTGAACTCGTTTTCTGGACGATACTTAATTCAACATTCACTTTTCAAACACGTACTTAATACCTTGAACCTAAGTCATGGGGTGTTAGTTTAGGCACAAAAGGAGGTGAAAACGGTATTTTCGACACCCTGATTCGCTTTGACACCCTGATTCGTTATAACACCCTTATTTTTCAAGCGCTGGGTCTAACCGATAATATACAATAATGGAGGCTAAGATCCGGCATGGCAACGCATATAAGCAACCAAAAATCAGCAAAGAAGCTCTCTGAATGCATAGACTACTACGA
>JBARQF010000238.1:0-3193 GCA_049643605.1 Dehalococcoidales bacterium | reverse complement strand
CTCCAGTGCTGGGTCAGCGGCGCCACGCAGATAGAAGATGGCATAGGCGAACGGAGGGGTCATGAAGGAAGTCTGTAGGTTAACGCAGATCATCATGGCAAACCAGAGCGGGTCAAATCCGAGCTCGTGGCCAACGGGCGTTATTATGGGTATCACAATAAATAGTATCCCCAGCCAGTCAATAAAATAGCCGAGGAGAAAAACGACGAACATGACGACGGCAAAGATGCCCCATTTGCCGCCCGGGGCACTCAAAATCACATTTGTCACCGCATCCCCGCCGCCGGCGCGCAGAAAGATGCCGACGAAGGCAAATCCCATGGCACCGATGGCCATTACCATCGCCGAGACAATCAGCGTTTGCAGTACAACGTCTTGCAGCACCTTCCAGTTAAAATGCCGATAGATAACGGCGAGCAGTGTGGCGGCAACCGCCCCCACCCCGGCGGCTTCCGTGGGCGTAGCAATACCAGCGAAAATACTCCCCAGCACCGCCAGAATCAAGAACGCTGGCGGCACCAGTGAAAGGAAAAGGTCAGCGGTTTTCTTGAGCAAAGGAACCGCCCTTTCCTCCGGGGCCACGGCTGGCGCCATTTTCGGCCGTAGAAAGCTGTAAACTGTGATATAGCCAATGTATAAAGCGGAAAGGAGAAATCCGGGCATAAAGGCGGCAAAGAACAGCTTGCCCACGGAAATAAGCGCCATCGGTCCGTAAATGACCAGCATGATACTGGGGGGAATTAGGATACCCAGCGTGCCCCCGGCACAAACGGCACCACTGGCCAGGGCTTTGTCATAGCCACGCTTAATCATGGCGGGAAGGGCGATAATGGCCAGCGCCGAAACCGAAGCGCCGATAATGCCCACCGTGGCTGCCAGAATCGTGCCCAGCACCACCGTGGTTATCGCCAGCCCGCCCCTTAAGCCGCCAAGCCAGACATAGAGGGAAGCAAACATCTTTTCAGCTATTCCCGAATGGCCCAGCATCAAGCCCATGAAAACAAATCCCGGCACGGCCAGCAAAGTAGGGCTGCCTACAATCTCCCAGGCGCGACTGTATAAAATCCAGCTCGCAGTCTTTGGTCCGAAAAGGAGAGTCCCCATGGTAATGGTGACACCGCCGATAACAAAAGCCAGCGGGAAACCGAGGAGAACTCCAACGACGACCAAACCGAGCATGACCAGGCCTGCCACCTCGGGACTCAGGTTAATCATAAGCTTTATTCCTCACCAGCAGGTATAAATCACGATAGAACTGGGCCAAAGCCTGAAGGGCAAGCAAAATCATCCCCACAGATACAACTGTCCTAATTGGCCAAAGCAGGGGGAACCAGTAGGAGAACGATGACCTTTCCTCGACTACAAAGGAGCGGTATGCCCACCCCACGCTAACAAAGACCAGAGAAGCCACCATTGGCAGGAGCCAAATCAGGGTAGCAACCACATCAATGCCGGCCTGCCACCTCGTCGGCAGGCTGAGATAAAAGATATCTACCCTTACATGCCGGCGGAGGCGATGGACATAACCCCAGCCCAGGGTATAGAGAGCCGCTCCAAACATCATCATGAGTTCCGGTAGCACACTCGTTGGGCTGCCAAAGATATACCTCAGAGCCACCTCAGTGGTGATGGTCACCATGATAAAAACGACCACCCATTTGGCCGTTTTTCCGGTAAAATCGTTGATGGTGTCAATCGCTTTCAGTATCTTTTTCATCGTTTATATCTGGCTCCGCTCCGTGGAAGAACCCGGAGCGGAGCCAGACCTAAGATTGGTCGCCAGCTAGTATTGCCGCCACTCTTCTGGAGTTGCCGACCATGAAGGCAGCCCCTCGGTATCATTCCACTTCACCGCCCAGGCGCGCTGAGCTTCCAGCATTTCCTTCAAGTCGGGTTTGTCGGCCGCCACCCCAGTCATGGCATCATCATAAAGTGCAGCATATGCCTCTACTATTTCCATGGGTAACTTCTGGACGACACATCCGTACTCCCTCATTTTCTCAGCTATCGGGCCTTCTTGCATCGTCATCTCAATACCGAAATTTACTGCTTCGGCCTGAGCGACCGTCGTGAAAAGCAGTTTGAGGTCATCAGGTAGCGCCATGAAACTGCTTTTCTTCACCGCGGGATGCATACCTCCCTCGCTGGGCGCCCGGATGGGGGAAATGTAGATATACTTGGTAACTTCATGATAGCCAAAATCGTAGTTGGTTTTAAAATTGCTCATTTCAAAAGCATCAAGTACGCCGCGCTGCGTCGCCTCGTAGAGTTCAGCCGCCGGTAGCATGGTAAGAGCGGCACCCCACTGCTCAAAGGGTAGCCCGCCGTAACCGAAGGTCCGGATTTTCATGCCTTTAAAATCCGCCGGTGTGTTCAGCTCCTTGGTTGATTGCAGGAAGATTTCGGGTGGATTAACAGGGCTGGTGCCGGGGATTTCCATGACGTCAAATCCTTTTGCCTCAATCCACTTATTGGCGATGGCAGCACCTTCCTCCCAAAGGAAGACATGATAGGGGTAAGGGGGTAGTCTGGCCGCATTCTGATGGTAAATGGAGCCCAAGGGAATTGTGCCCATCACGGACCCGAAATTCCCAGAACCCCAATCAAGAGCGCCCTCATGCTGTCCCAGAAACTCCTGGTAGGCGGGCACAATAGCGCCGCCGGGATGCAATTGCAGCACGAAACGCCCTTGACTAAGCTCGGTAACAGCGGTCTGAATTCTCTTGAGCGATTCATAAAATGGCGTTCCCACAGACTGATGCGATGACCCGACCCAGGTAATTACCTCGGCGGGCTGGGCTGGGGCCGGAGCTGGTGCTGGCGCTGGAGCGGGTGCTGGCGCTGGAGCGGGTGCTGGAGCGGGTGCTGGAGTTGGAGCAGGCGCTGGTGCTGGAGCTGGAGCTGGTGCTGGCGCTGGAGCTGGAGCCGCACAAGCAGCAACTAAACTACCAGCCAATGCAACCACCATCACCAACGTGAATATCCTTCTTTTCTTCATTTTCTCCTCCCCGAATTTTGTAACCTATCCGTATGTAAATATCTTGTGTTAAAAGCCATCACCCCCCTTATTCTATTTTTGGTACCCATCCAGATTTTAGATCAATCAAATTAATTCGTAACTAAGTTTAATCGCGGGGTGCCACTAGCCCAATATCTCATGAGGTTGCCCATTTGAGGTACACCAGCACCTTAC
>JBARQF010000237.1:0-6241 GCA_049643605.1 Dehalococcoidales bacterium | reverse complement strand
TGGGTGCAGCTAAGCCATATGGTTCCAGATCAGCTGGAAATTCAAGACGCAATCTCGGAATCAGGATGGAGTAACAATCAACGTATTCTGGGCTATAATACTTCCCTGTTCTGGTACTCGGCAGTCAGCTGGCATCATACTCTGCTCTGCCGAAAGAGAGGCTATTACGACCTGGGGAACTTAACCGTGACTTCCGGCGATATCTTCGGTCTCTACCCGCGCTCCCGCACACATACTTCGGATGATACTATCATCGTCTATCCCAGGATTTTCCCAATTGAGCAGTTTGGCCTGCCATCGACAAATCCCCTGGGCGAGACGCAGGCAGAACGGCGCATTTTTGAAGACCAAACTCGTACCATTGGTGTACGCGAGTATACCCCCCACGATAGCCTGCGATACATCCACTGGAAGGCGAGTGCCCGCCACCAGAACCTGCAGGTGAAGGTGTTTGAGCCAACGACAACATTAAAGATAGCCTTGTTTATAGCCGTCGATAGCTTCCAAAGCGGTGACGAAAACGATTTTGAGTTGGGTATTAGTGCGGCTGCCTCTCTGGCCAACTATATCATCCAGAAAAGAAGTCAGGTCGGGCTATTCGCCAATACACGTTCCGCAGTTCTCAACGAGTCGATTCAAATGGCACCTGCCGGAAGTAATGCCCAGCTGGTCGGGATTCTGGAAGCGCTGGCCAAAGTAACCACGCAGCCAAGTGGCGATTTTGAGGAATTCTTCCAGGATGTCTACGGCACCTTACCATGGGGCACTACCTGTGTTTTTATCATAGATGAACCGCTGACGGCCTTCTCGGCCCTGCTATCCAGACTGAAAGGGGTCGGTTTTAAATCGGTCGTACTGCAAATCGGAAAGCGCAGGAGAAATGATTCCGGTCTGGCTGCCGCCTGGCACACCCTAAAGCCACCGGAAGGTTTTACAGACTACACGCTGGAGAATACAGTATGAAATCAATCGGGCAAAAAGTGGTCCTCACCACGGCTGTTATGGCACTGGAAGGCTGCTGGCTCTACACGCTGGTATATATATTGGATGTCCTGATTGCCAAAGGACGGTTGAATGTTCCCGGTCTTTTACCTCTGTACCTGCTGGCTTTCGGCACCAACTGGCTATGGCGCCGGCTTGGATGGCCCAGGGTAATCCGTGGCGCCCTCAATATAATAGGCGGCGTTGTCTTCACCCTGCTAGCGGTGAAAATCCAGCTATTTGGCCATCTCCCTCTGGCCGACGCAATGTGGCTGGCAGCTCTGGGGGAGGCGTTCACCAATATCTTTTACGGGCTCTCTCCGGAGATGGTGTTACTGGTCAGCGGCGGCGTAATCTGGTGGTTCGGGCAAAGAATGGCCTCCCTGCCGATGGCTTTTGCCACCGCGGTACGGGAATTTCAGTTCGGATTGATTGTTTTGCTCATCCTGCTTTTCATCACTTACGGGATGGAAATTCAGCTCAGTCACACTATTCTGGTTGTCACCACCTTTTTTGCCGCTTCCCTGCTTTCACTATCGATAGCCCATGCCCAGGAGAATAAGCAACCAACTGAATTCTATCATGGTAACTGGCTGGGAATACTGCTCATGAGCATCAGCGCCATTATACTTCTGGGGCTTGCCATTGGTTCGGTAATCACACCGGATTTGCTCCGTCTGGTGGTGGTGGGCCTGACCTGGATGTGGGGGCTTATTGTCAAGGGCATTGTGTTTATCGTAAACCTGTTTCCCCAGCCGGATTTCATCCCAGGAGAGGCGCTACCAGGTGCGGGGCCAATGCCCGTACAGGAACCGGACTATTCCAAGTTCCTTGTCCTTCCTGAAGTTGTCCGTAAAGGTCTCCGCTTTGGGTGGAGCGTCCTTATGATTGGCTTTTTACTTGTCTTTTTATGGCGCATTTCGGAGCAAATATTCACCTGGTTGCGCACCAAATTCGGCGCAACGGGAAATGCCGAGTATGAATCGCTGTCCGGAGCCTTCTGGGTTGATATTCAGTCGCTCTTCCAACGTATTTTCCTCTGGGTATTAAAGGTACTGAAATGGCCAGCTCTGCTCAGGAAACAGAAAAGAGCCGAACCGAAGGAGATAACTTCGATACGCCAGCTTTACCAGCAGCTCCTGCGCTGGGCAGCGAAAGCTGGTCTGCCCAAACCAGGCTTTCAGACCGCCTACGAGTACCTTGATGTTTTGCAGGAGAAAATGCCCGCGTACCGGGATACCCTCCAGTATGTTACAGGAAAGTATGTCAGCGCACGATATGGACACGTCACACCATCAGTTGAAGAACTGGACCAGTTGAAGCAGAGCTGGCACAATTTAAAACATCAGAATCTAAAATAGCTGAGGAGGTTTCAGGACATGAATAAAAGCTTACCGCCGGTGGACATCACCGGGGTAAAAAAAGCGGCCGACGAACTGGTGGCGAATATCAACCGGGTTATTGTGGGCAAAAGCGAGGCCATCAAGATGGTACTGGTGGCCCTGTTCTGCGAGGGGCATGTATTCATTGAGGACATACCGGGCATCGGGAAAACAATGCTCGCCAAAGCTACGGCGAAGTCGCTGGACTGCGGTTTCAAGCGGATTCAATTCACCCCCGACCTGCTGCCGTCAGATGTCACCGGCATTTACTATTTCAACCAGAAGAGTTCCGAGTTTGAATTTCGTCCCGGGCCGATTTTCGCCAATGTAGTGCTGGCCGATGAGATAAACCGGGCGACACCGCGCACCCAGTCCTGTCTGCTGGAGGGTATGCAGGAGCAACAGGTTACAGTCGATGTGGAGACCATGCTTCTGCCCAAGCCCTTTATGGTTATCGCTACCCAGAACCCGATAGAGCTGGAAGGAACCTTTCCTCTTCCCGAGGCTCAGCTTGACCGCTTTTTACTGCGGGTACGGCTCGGCTATCCTGAGTCTGATGAGGAGAGTGCCATACTGACCCGTTTCCAGGAGGAAAACCCGCTCGATAGTCTAAAGCCCGTAATCAAAGCTAATGAGCTTATCGAGTTGCAGAAAACATGCCGTTGTGTATACGTGGAAGAATCGGTGCGCAACTATATCATTGCCATAACCCAGGCCACGCGGAACCACAAGGGCATCAAGCTGGGTGCCAGCCCCAGAGCTTCGCTGAACCTTTATCTCGCCTCACAGGCGCTGGCGGCAATCGACGGTCGCAATTACGTTATCCCCGACGACGTGAAGCATCTGGCGGTCCCGGTACTGGCTCACCGCACCATCGTCAAGGCGGAGACAGGCATACGAGGGCATTCCGCGGAAACCATAATAAATGAAATCCTTGATAAGATACCGGTTCCGTTAGAGGAGAAAATATGAATCAAATAATAACTTTGGTTAGATAGTTTTTAGAAGTCACAATGTCTTGCTTTATTCAATGGTGATGATTAGCCTGTATCGTTAAGCAAAACAGAGAATTGTTTCAGATAGAGATGGGGTCTCCTTCGTCTCCACCAGAGTAGAGCAGTCTTACCTACGAACGAACAAACATGCCGATGTTCGTGCAATGGTAGTTATGTAAAGTATTGACCAGTAAGGGGAGCAGTAATGCTCCCCTTTTTTATTAGTTAACAATCTGACGAAATGTTGACTCTGTTAATCAATTAACCTTATTTAATGGTTTCTCACTACAGTGATTAGGTTGCGGCCTCGTCATAGTCTCTCTTAGCCTGCTTTTGAGCTTCCTTATGTGCTTCATCGGCTGCTTGCTCAGCCTCTTTACCAACGGCTATTTTCTTGGCCTCTTTATGGGCTATATCCGCTTGCTCATTAGCCTCTTTATGGGCTATTTTCGCCTGTTCACCACGCTCCTTTGATTTGGCTGTAGCCTCTTGCAAGTCTATATCTCTTTGCTTCCAGAAGCCAGCGAAGACCGCCTGGGCTTCCTGTGTAATCGCGTCACGGACTTTCTCGGCTTGCTTTACGGCTTCCTTATGTGCTTCATCGACGGCTTTCTTAGCCTCTTTATCAGCGGCCAGTTTCTTGGCCTCTTTATAGACTATATCCGCTTGCTCCTTAGCCTCTTTATAGGCCTTTTTAGCTCGATCCCAAGCCTCGTCCAATAATTGCCTAGCTTCATTAGAAGCCTCTCCATGCTGAGCTGCTGATTTTTCTGTCGTCACTTCGGACACCTCCATTGTTTTTACCGTTTGATTGACCAGTTCATTACTATAATAACTGTTTATGTTATTGTAGCATAGATGGCTCAACTAATTTAGTAGTTTCTTTCTCTTTTTTTATTTTGAGAACCAGAACGAACAAAAATATATACGTCTTTCTTATACGGGTACAGCCGGGATTTCCGGTATTACCGCATGCTTTTTGACGTTTAGTCTTGCCAGATACCAGCATGTCCGAGTAAAATGGAAGCCAGTATCGTCTGTCGTTAAGGATTTGTAATCAATGAATGCTAAAACCCCTGAGGAATTTAAGTTTTACCTGAATGTACCCAACACCCTGACCTTGTCACGTTGCGTGTTAGCCATACCCATCGCCCTGCTTTTATATCGAGGCACCGAAGGTTCAATCCTCGCGGCGGGCATCCTGCTGGTAATCGCTTCCCTGACGGACTGGCTGGACGGCTTTCTGGCCCGCAGGCTGGGGCAGACGAGCGTGGTCGGGTCAATTCTGGACGTGGTGGCCGACGAGATTCTCTTTATGCCGACCCTGATAATGGCAATAGCCGCCGGGCTGTTTGCCAGGACAGCCGCCCTGGTGCCTTTGAACCCCTACTTCTACGCGGTGCCGGCGCTCGCCGGCGGAGTCACGGTGCTGACGGGCGTAGGCTTTTTTCTCTGGAAGCGGCGCGGTCGCATGATGGAGTTTCCCACCCCTCCGGGGGTAGCCAAGGTCAATTACTGTTTCTGGCTGGCACCGCTGATAGCGGCGGTTTTAAAGATAGGGCCGGACTGGTTTCTTGCCGTGCTGATGTACCTGGCGTTTATAACCACCGTGATGAGCTTCTACACCTACCTGAAGAAGGGCGGCTACGTCTTTACCGACTGACCGCCACCGCGGCAAAAATCAATTCAGGGTGGTTGAATCCCCCTTAATCCCCCTTTTGCAAAGGGGGAACTGGGTGTCTCCCTTTCGTAAAGGGAGACAGAGAGGGATTATAACGTGGGGCGGCGCCCCTCTTAGACTCTAAATACTAATTGGAATACGAAAATCCTTTACCTCTTAACGACCTTGGTTTAATCTTCAGCGATTCGAAATCTACACCTTGGGTTACTCTAGACCTATCTATGCTTTTCAACAATAACGCCGTCAGTTCTTGATTCTCTCCATAGAAAAATTTCTCGTAGATATACAGTGTTATGTAGGAAAATCTGTATTCATGTGCATATGAATCATAGCTTCTCTTTGAGCGGTGTGCTATATTATTCCGTCTCAAATTGATTAGCATTAGTGTATCCTTAATTTCGTCTCGTGTATTTGAACTCAGGGTAGGAAATATCTTTGTTAATCTATTTATAGTCTCTCCAAACATTATGGTTTTCTCAGAGTCTAGTTCGCCACTTGCCTTCTCCGTTAACAGCCGGTTAACTTTTTCGCCTTTCTTTAATAATATAGCTTTAAGTAGCAATTCTAATCCTACTGCTAAATTTAAGTAGAATTGACTATATTTCATCGTATAATCAGCATCCCCAAAAACTTCAAATTGAGAAGCATCGGCTCCATAACGCTCAGCTAATTTATAGGCAACCTGAGAAATTTGAAATCGATGTGAATAAGCATGTATTAAAAACATCACGCCAGCTTCTTTCAAAGGCTTCCAGTCTGGTTTTTTAAGCTCGCCAGAATAGAATTGCTTCTCATATTCAACCTCATCTTTCATAGATATATAATACTGTTTCATCTAATTGCCTCCTTAATTACCTCCCCCAGCACCTCCCTCCACCCCTTCCCCAATCTCCTCAAATTCAAGGCAATCTGCGTATGGCCCACCCTGACGCCGTCTCTTATGACCGGCTCAAGTTTCTGGCGGTCGAAGGGGAGGCCCTCAAAGCGCCTTATTATTATCTGGCCGTGCTCGGTGGTGACGGACTCAACGCCCGCCTGCGCCGCCAGCAGTTTTATCCTCACCGCGTAGAGCAGGTTCTGCACTTCCCCGGGCAAAGCGCCGAAGCGGTCCCGGAACTCCTGCGCCAGCGGCTCTATCTGCCCCACTTCTTCCACCTTCACCAGCTTCTGGTACAGCCCCAGCCGCGTTTCGAGGTCGGGCA
>JBARQF010000236.1:0-7233 GCA_049643605.1 Dehalococcoidales bacterium | reverse complement strand
ATTCTGACCACTAGGTCTTCATCATAGTTTCAAGTTTCTCTGCCTCGCCAGCCTTCATCTTGTAGCAATGCTTCTCCTCTGGAAACCGTAATTCTTTAATATCGCTATGAAAAGCTTTAAAAGCATTGCGTATTTCCTCGGCGAGATTAACATATTTTTTTGCAAATTTGGGAGTAAATTCCTCAAATATTCCTAAAATATCGATACTGAGCAGTGCTTGTGCATCGCAGTGCGGGCCGCTTCCTGCACCAAAAGTTATTGCTTTTAATTTTTGAGTGATATACTTTGCTACTTCAGGAGGTACACCTTCTAAAACCACGGAAAATGCTCCAGCTTCCTCAATAGCTTTAGCATCTTCCAGCAATTTTTCAGCAGCTTCCACAGTAACACCCTGTGCTTTAAAACCTCCTAACATTAATGCGTACTGCGGCGTAATACCTATATGGCCCTGTACTGGCATACCTGCTTCCACGATGGCTTTGATTTGAGGTGCTATAGCACATCCGCCTTCCAATTTCACACAATCAACCTCGGCCTCTTTAAAAAAACGCGTGGCATTTTTCACAGCTTGAGATATTGATTCATGATAAGAACCGAAGGGCATATCTCCACTAATATAGGTGTTAGGCGCGCCTTTCCGTACCGCATTGCTATGTGCTATCATTTGCTCCATTGTAACGGGCATAGTTCCCTTCATGCCATAGACGGCCATTCCCACAGAATCACCTGCGTGAAGCCAATCTATACTAGCCTGCTCCGCAAAATGTGCCATATGATAGTCATAGACCACTGTACTTGTGATTTTTTCTCCCCTCTCTTTCATAGCAAAAAAGTCAGCAATAGTTTTCTTTGGCATTTCTGATGTATCCCTCCTTTTGCATAACTTGCCCCCATAGACTATACCACTTTCTAAGTTAAAGTTATCGGCATTGTAGCTTCAGGAGCATAGAGCGGTAACTCAGATCACTATGCGGTCGCATCCGATTATACTCTTCAGCCATTCCTCCATCAATCCCCTTACCTCTAGCTTTGGGAAAGCCAGCACTTTACTGAGCAAACAGGCTTTGCTAGGCACGCTAAAATACAACACAATTGCAATTACAGTGCAATCTAATATAAAAGAGTGTGGAAAAAGGAACGTTTCTACCCTTCATGTAACAGAACGGACCTTTGTTACCCGGTTCAACAAAATACTAAAATGTTACCAAAGCTAACAATCTGCAATTTTGTCACCTGCAAATGCTGTGGCATGCACCAAAACGCTAGATTGTTACTTCATGAATGTCTGTTCCCGCGTATAGACTGGTGGGAGCTTATAACTACCAGCTTTTCAGTCTCTAAGTTTCTGGATGTGGCCGTTGTTTGACCAGCAGTTCTTCTATGAAGTTGAAACTAATCTAAACGCTCGGATTAACGACGCGTCCAACAAACAGTATCGTGCCGGTCTCAATGTCCCGGATCAGGAAGATGAACGGTCGATCAACCGTTACCACGACTGGAGGAGCGGGCACCGCCGTGAGCGTCATCATCACCGCCGTGGCCGCTGCCGCCTCGGTGCCGGCCTCGTCGACGGAGACAAAAGCCTTATGCAGGACATCGTCTATCGCAAGGTCCCGGTTGCCCGTCATGCCGGAGAAATCCGCGTCTGCGGAGAAAGCAACCGGCATACCCATCGCTGTCAGGGCTTCCTTCAGGCTGAATTCGGATTCGAACTCGAATTTGGGCATCGTCACGTTAACCTGCTGATAACTGAGGTCTGAGATGATGTCTTCAATCATTTCGTAATCCATTGAGCTTTCAAAGGCCTCAAACTGGCCATCACCGGGGAGCAGGATAACCGTCGATAGTTCCCGGCCATCGTATGGCAGTTCCACTGCCTGGTAACTATCTCCCTCAGCATAGCCAAACGATTCCGTCTGTATCATCATCGGCACGATAACCTCTCCGCCATCAAGCAAGAAATAAGCACCGTCGGCAGTCGCCTCCTCGTTGAATGGAAATTGCCATGCCGCATTGAAGTAGATAGCATTGGTAAGGACAAGACGCGTAATTGTATCAATTGAACCCTCTGGAATCAGGTCTTCAATCCTGCCCTCGGTCTGCTCGCTTACCCAGTCATTGATGGTGATTCGGGATTCTTCCGGGGCATTGACGAAATCAAGGACCCTTAACCCGGCACCGTAATTTTCCGCCAGAACATCGAGGAATTCGGGAAGGAACTTGTAGTCTTTCTGGCCCCAGATGGCGTTCACGATATTCAAGCGAAAGCCCTCTTCATCTTTGCCCTGGGCACCTTCGCCACGTTTACTGAGTTCGATGTCGAGCCCGTTAAATGCCGGGTGCAGGCTATCTTGAGATAGGGCAAAGTGCAGGGTATCCGACATCTGCTTCTCGGTTTCACTGCGAGCACCGGCGTAGGTCATCGCCAGGGCCTGTGAGATGCTGTATGGTGAGTAGAACAGGTTGCCGTCGGATTCTTTGAGAGTCTGGTAGATGTCAAAAGCGAACTCGCTGTTACCATTGGCCAAGGTGACTAAATCGTACTCATTCACTTCAGGTGAAGTTATTCGCGGCTTCTCTGATTGAAGTATATTGACTGATATGGGTGCAGGCGTTGGAGCTGGTGTAGGTGATGGAGCAGGAACCGGGGCTGGAGAAGGAATCGACTGAGGTGTGGTACATCCCGCCACTATAATACTGACCATACTCAATATAGCGATTCCAACAGACAATCTCGTTTTTATCATGTTGACCTCTTTCCCGGTTGCTTTCTGCATTATATAACGAAAAAGGTAACGCAAGGTTAGTGAAATCGGGATACTTATTGACATTGCAGGATAGATAATTTATTATCCAAGCACTTATATAACAATAAGGAGGGCTTATACAATGGCACAGGCTTACTGCATGAAATGCCGCAGCAAGAAGGAGATGAAAGATTCGAAGGCTATAACCATGAAGAACGGTAAACCGGCGACTCAGGGGACTTGTCCCTCATGCGGTACTAAGATGTTCAGGATAGGGAAAGCCTAACATCGATATTCAGTGGAAAAGTAATCAGAAGGCTGTATCCCTACTTCAGAGGGATACAGCCTTCTAGCACTTCTTCGAATGTCTCAATATACTTTTTTGTTACCATTGAACAAACATCGGGATGTCAGTCCGGCCATGCGTACGAGTGGGCTGTTCCATTTAGCTTTGTTGTTAATGCTTAAAATGAAGATATTTCAAGGACGAAAATTGAGTGTCTGATTTCCTGTACAAATGAGATGGAATGGACGCTTGTATCGGTCTACCGGAAAATAGTCAGAATTGTAAGTATTGCTATAATGACAAACAACACTCCCACAAATTTGCCCATAGTTTGACGATTTATTCTATTTGACAAAAGAACTCCAACCCATTTTCATACCTTTTGCATTTTTTCTCCAATGGAAGAATAAAGCGAGGGCAAAATATATCTCCTGTTAAAGCCTTTAACTCTTGACAAATTATAGTATTTAGTTATAATATCTCTAATATAAGTAATTTCACCAGAGTTTGTCAAGAGAGGTCAATGCAATGAATGTTTACGAGCGCAGGATAGAGCGAAATAAGGAACGGATTTTACAGGCAACACTGGAGCTTTTCCAGGTTCACGGGATAAAGAAAACCACCACAAATGACATTGCGCAGCAGGCAGGGGTTTCCCCGGCCACCGTATACAATCACTTCGGCAGCAAGGAAGACCTGGTGCGCGCTGCCGTCAAGTATTTCCTTGCTGGTACGGCGGCAGACTTCCGTAAAATTTTTGAGGAAGACATTTCCTTCCTTGAAAAAATGGGGAAAATTCTTTTGTATAAGTCAGATATGTTGGGCCGGTACCAGGGAGAGTTAATGCAAACGATAATCTCCGAAGACCCTGAAATCCGGCAGCTTGTCGACTCGGTGTACATGGTAGAAACCAAGCAGAGTATAATCGACTTCTACGAGGAGGGCAAAAGGCAGGGGTCTGTCAATCCGGAGCTGTCAACGGACACTATCATGCGCTATTTCGAGATAGTGCGCAAGGGCATGGCGGCCGCATCCAGCCTGTCTGAAGACCCCGAGCACAATCGGAAGTGGCTGCAAGAGCTGATGCCCATTTTTCTCTACGGCATACTGGGCAAGCCCGAGTAGTATCGGAATTAGCATTGGTACCATTTACCGGATGAATTAAAAAAAATTGGGAGGATTAACGATATGATTTCAGTAAAAAACCTGTCTCATTCGTACAATGAAGATGGAAACTTTGCTGTAAAAAACATAAGTTTCGAGGTGACAAACGGGGAGACATTTGGATTCCTGGGACCCTCCGGCGCCGGTAAATCTACAACACAGGGCATTTTAACAGGTTTGCTAAAACTACAGGACGGGGAAGTTTCGGTTGCCGGTTATGATATTAGAAAAGTGCATAACGAAAGATTTAACAAAATCGGTGTATCTTTTGAGCAGTCAAATGTATACGGCAAGCTAACCGCCAGGGAAAATCTGGAGTATTATGCAAAGCTATTTAATGTCCCTACTCGCGACCCAATGAAACTCATTCATTTGGTTGGACTGGACGGAAAAGAAAATGTCAGAGCCGGTGAGTTTTCCAAGGGAATGAAGCACCGCTTAACATTTGCACGTTCTATGATCAATAATCCGGAACTCTGGTTTTTAGACGAGCCAACAACAGGACTGGATCCTGCGATAGCTGAAACCATAAAGGAAATTATCAGAGAGGAAACCGCAGAAGGTACAACTTCATTCCTGACAACTCACAACATGTTTCTTGCCGATGATTTATGTGACAGGGTTGCCTTTATTATTGATGGCGAGATAAAGCTTATCGATTCACCGAAGAACCTGAAGCTGCAATATGGTCAGAAGCTGATCGATATCGAGTATATTGCTGACGGCAAAATAGTAAAGGAAACGCTAAAAACTGTTGACGAGATGGAGAGAAAGCGCATTGGCGAAATCGTCAATAATTATGAAATACAAACGATGCATTCTAAAGAAGCGACACTAGAGGAAATCTTCATCCAGGTTACCGGAAGAGAGCTTGTGTACAATGAAACTATTAAGTAGTTACCTTAAGGAGATGAAGATCGCCGCCAGAGGCTTTTACTTTTACATTGAAATTGGAATGGCGGTTCTCCTGCTTGCGATACTTCTTTTAGTGGTAAGTGAAACTTCAACAAGCAGCAGCAAACAATTTGTATACAACGACATGCCGCAAAAGATCGCGGAGTATCTGAAGGACAGGAGCATAGAAAAAGGAGAAGCAAGACTCGCTAACCCTACTGAATTCAGACTAAAACCTGCAAAATTTGAAATTACGAACCGGGGAACAGGCGAGATGAGAGCATACGATTTTGATGATGACAAGATTATTGAGCTTGAGACTATTGAAATGCTGGACTCATCAACCGGTGAGCTTGAAGAAACAGTATATTATGTTGAGACCGAAGAGGATATGATAAGGCTTGCTTACGGCGAGAGTGAAATAGGCGCAACCGCTGCAATGGATGCCCGTGGCAAGGTTTCATATACATATTACCTGCAAGGATACGAAACGGATAGACTCGAAAGCCTTCTATATATCAGTCACAGTATGTCACCTGGCGTGATAAACGCAAAGAAAGATAAGCAAGTAGTAAGAACGCTGGGAGTAACGGAAACACTGAATAACAGGGAGAATCTGGTGCCCATGTTTGTTGCTTATTTGGGATCTCTCATGGGTTTTTTCATCGTGCTGGCATATATATTCTACGATAAGGCAGAAGGTGTCATACGCGCATTTGCCGTCACGCCGTCCTCAATATGGAAATATCTCATTTCAAAGATCTTCGTAATATTGACAACTGTAGTGGTGTCATCTTCCATTATCACAATACCCGTGATGGGAGGGCAACCCAATTATCTACTCTTTTATCTTTTCTTGATTATAAGCACGTTTGCAATAGCATCTTTAGGGCTGCTCGTTGCCAGTTTCTTTGATAGTATCTCAAAAGCATTTGGGGTCATGTATGCGATTATGATTGCGCTAATGATTCCAGCTTTCTCCTACTATATTCCGAGTTTTGATCCTCTATGGCTTAGATTCTTCCCCACATATCCGCTGTTACAGGGATTCAAGGAGATATTGCTAAATGGCGACGCCGGGTATGTATTAACTTATTCGCTTATATTCCTGGCGGGTGGCTTGGTGCTGTTCGTACTGGCGGATGTGAGGTTTAAGAAGACACTGACGGTATAAAGAGGATATGAGATGATTAGAAAAATATTTTTAATATTTAGAAGGGACCTCTTGTCTTCCAGAAGAGATTTTATGGCTACCTACATAATGATGGCACCGCTGTTGTTAGCCGTAGGTATAACATTATTCGCACCAGGGCTCAATGACACCACGGTGAAATTAGCCATGCTAAAAAGTGATGATATAGAGCATATAGAATATATGGAACAATTTTCGAAAGTAGAATTGTTCAGCAGTATGGATGAACTGGAAAGGCGTGTGGAAAAGAGGGACGATATTGCTGCCATCGCACCCACAGGTCATAGCTACGAAATCATTCTTCAGGGCAACGAATCGGAGATACTGGAGGAATATGCGGTTCAGCTAAATACGTTATATGAGCTGGGAGCTACCAAGGAGGAAACCACTGCCCAGCTGATATCCTTCGGCAGAACAGTACCACCGCTCAAAGCAAAGCTTGTTGTTATGTTGATATCCATGACAATAATGCTGGCGGGTATGTTGATCGCGATGGGTATAGTTGAGGAAAAGGCAGAGAATACCATAAACGCTATAAATGTTACTCCCATTTCACAAACAGGATTTGTAATAGGTAAAAGCCTTTTGGGTGGTGCTGCTGCACTGCTGGGAATTATCGGGGCCGTTTTAATAACAGGCTTCTATGATATTAACTGGTTTATGATCGTACTTGTCGGTCTTACTTCTATGATTTTGAGCTTTATAATTGGCTTCCTTCAAGGGATTTCCAGTGCGGATGTGATAGAAGCTGCTGGAAGTGTGAAACTCCTGTTTCTACCCATAGCTGGTTCAATTGCAGGTTACGAGTTTTTGGCGGACAAATGGCAATGGACCATGTACTGGAGTCCTTTCTATTGGGCCTACAAAGCGAACATTTTGATACTATCCAAAACAGCTGACTGGGGAACGGTGCTTCTTTGTACAGCGATGGTAATCGGCTTGTTGTTGAT
>JBARQF010000235.1:0-2782 GCA_049643605.1 Dehalococcoidales bacterium | reverse complement strand
ACTTAATAGTGGGGCGAACCCACAGCGACTCTGGCGTTTCATCTAGTCCAGTCCCAGTATTTTTCTATTTAACTCCAGATTGGATTCACCGGCTGCGAAATCGTCAAACGCTTTTGCCGGGGTATCCATGAGTAAAGATTTGATGAAGATGGCGCCTTCACGCGCTCCCTGTACGGCATCTTTAATGCAGCACTCCCATTCCAGCACTGCCCAGGAACAGTAGCCGACCTCGATAAGTTTGGTAAATATCTTTTTGAAATCCGTCTGCCCGTCACCCAGGCTTCGGAAACGGCCCGGCCGGTCTTTCCAGCTCTGAAAGCCGCCATAGACGCCGCTTCTCGCGGTTGGATTTAATTCCGCATCCTTGATGTGAAAGGCTTTGATATAACTGCCATAGCAGTCTATGTATCCAGCGTAATCAATGCACTGAAGAAGAAGGTGTGAAGGGTCATAGAGTATGCTCACGCTCTGGTGATTCCCGGTGGCCGATAGAAACCGTTCAAACGTAACTCCATCGTGGACATCATCGGCGGGGTGGACTTCATAGGCTAAATAAATTCCGTATTCTGCGGCCAGGTCCAGAATGGGTTTCCACCTTGCCGCCAGTTCGTTAAAGGCGAGGTCGACCAACCCCTGGGGCCTGGGGGGCCATGGATAGATGTAGTGCCAGAGCAAAGCGCCGCTCATCGTGGCGACAACGCTGAGCCCCAGGTTCCGGGAGGCCTCTATGCTCTTTTTCATCTGGGCAACGGCCCATTCAGTACGCGCCTTGTCGTTGCCCCTTACCGCGGGGTCGGCAAAAGCATCAAAAAGGACGCTGGCCGCCGGATGTACCGCGACAAGCTGGCCATACAGGTGGGTTACCAGTTCCGTTATCTCCAAGCCGTTGCATCTGGCCTTAAGTTCGTCACAGTAGTCTTTGGATTCCGCAGCCCTGTCAATGTCTATCAATCTTTTATCCCAGGCCGGAATCTGCACGCCAAGATAGCCTAAAGATTTCGCCCAGGCGGTAATATTTTCCAGGGTGTTAAAGGGAGCTTCATCGCTTAAGAACTGCGATAGAAAGATTGCGGGGCCTTTAATTTGAGACACGTGCACCTCCGTTCAACCGTGATATTCCTTTAATAAAGGCATAATATTAAACAGGATACAGGTTATTCGATAACCCTTTCTACTCAATGGGGAACTGGCCCAACCCAGGTTATTGTACCACGAAGGACATACTTTGTTGACAGTCGATAACGGCGGGGCACAGAATTCTACTGCATCGATATTCCGCCGCTCCACTGTATCTGGGAGATGGTGCACAAGCCCAAAATGCTACCCGTGGAGCCATGTTGCTCCGGGAATTCAGGAAGCCGCTGCGCAGAGCTTTGACGAGATATTGAACCATAAGACTAAAAGTGAAGCCATTAAAACAAGTGGTTAGCAAAACGTTAGCAAAACCCTAAAAAGGACCCCCCTGTATCAGCAAATTAGCTACAAAACCGGGGGTTAATTTTACTTTGGTAGCGCATACCGGATTCGAACCGGTGATCTCCTCCTTGAGAGGGAGGTGTCCTAGGCCGCTAGACGAATGCGCCACTGAGATGCTGTGGCTGGGGAAGAAGGATTCGAACCTTCGCTTACGGATCCAGAGTCCGCTGTCCTACCACTAGACGATTCCCCAGCACGCTTAAATTGTAGCTAATTGAAGCTGACGTGTCAAACTGGCACCGCGGATTCCCTGTACGTAATGGTAAACGGGGTAAATTAGGCTTGGATTAGAACGTGAGCAAATAATAAAGAGAAATGGATAATATTAGCTCCTATTTCTTTTGGGCAACAACACAGAGGTTTCCGCCCAGATGTTTAAAAACAGGTAGTTTCCAAGTTATAAATCGACCTCGGAATGTAAATTTACGAACGGTTGTATAATATGCTACTCTAAAGCCAATCCTGTCTAGTAGGGAAATTAAAACCGCTGGCGTATACAACACTTTATGGTCCGGAGTTCCAATTGTATCTTTTCCAGTTACCATGTAGCTCAATATCCTATCAATGCTGTATACATTTGGTGTTGTAATACATAGTGAACCATCGCTTTTTAATACACGGTAACATTCTTCTAACAACCTAGTTGGGCAACTCAAGTGTTCTATTACTTCACCGAGTACAACGGTATCAAACGATTCATTCTTAAAGGGCAAATATTCTGCATCTGCGGTCGTATAGTCACCACCTAATCTAGAGAGTTTCAAGATTTCTTTATAGGCAATATCTAATCCGATAACGTATTTCCCACTACTTCTGATTCTTTGATGTACTAATCCCTTATGACCGGCACAACCGATGTCTAAAATATTATCTCCTCTGAGATTATTTAATATGAATTCTGCTCTGGTCACTGTCATAATCACTTGAAACTATACTACATATAATGCCTTATATAAAGGTGACTAGATAACAATACGATTCACGATTAAAGGGTTTAGCAGACCGAGTCTTATCATTCCAGCTTGGCACCGCGGATTCCCTGTATAAAATATGAAATCTGTTGTTCATAATGAGTATAATGTCTGAAATGGCAGGTGATGGTAACGTAAATAAGAAAGCTGTATTACTGGTTGCCACTATGGTTGCTTTTTTGACCCCGTTCATGGGGTCTTCTGTTAATGTGGCTATTCCGACTATCGGGAAAGAATTCGCGATGGATGCGGTCTCTCTGGGTTGGGTTGCCATGTCGTATCTTCTGGCCACTTCCGTATTCCTTGTCCCGTTTGGCCGGATAGCAGATATATAC
>JBARQF010000234.1:0-6953 GCA_049643605.1 Dehalococcoidales bacterium | reverse complement strand
GAGCAAGGTGCTCGGACGGTGTCACGTAGCAGAGAAAGTCGGTGCCGGCCGCAGCCGCGATGGCACCGCCGATGGCTCCCGTGATATGGTCATAGCCCGCACCGATGTCGGTCACCAGCGGACCCAGCACATAAAATGGTGCTTCCCGGCAGACCGTTTTCTGCAGCTTGATATTGGTCTCAATATGGTTCAGGGGCAGATGACCCGGCCCCTCCACCATCACCTGAACCCCGGCTTCCCAGGCTCTCTCCACCAGCTCTCCCAGGGTCAGCAGTTCCTCTATCTGAGCCCGGTCGGTGGCATCCGCCAGGCTGCCGGGACGCAGGCCATCGCCCAGACTCAAGGTAACATCATATTCACGGGCAAGGTCCAGAAGTCGGTCGTACTGCTCGTAAAGTGGATTCTCCTGCTCATTGTGTATTATCCAGCCAATCAGGAAAGCGCCGCCGCGTGATACAACGTCGGCAACCCGGCCCTGATTCTTTAATCGGTCAATGGCCACCCGGGTAACGCCGCAGTGCACGGTAACAAAATCAACGCCATCCCGGGCATGCTCTTCAATCACTGCGAACAGCTCATCCGCCGTCATCTTCACGATGGCGTCATGCCGCTCTATGGCTCCGATTCCCGCCTGATAGATGGGCACGGTGCCAATTCCCGCGGTACTGGCGGCTACTATTGCTCGCCGTATGGCGCTGATATCGCCACCGGTGCTCAGGTCCATTACCGTGTCTGCTCCGGCATCAATGGAAACGCGCAGCTTTTCCAGTTCCGTGTTGATGTCACCGAAGTCAGAGGACGTGCCAATGTTGGCATTGACCTTGGTTTTCAAGCCCTGGCCTATGCCACAGGGAATCAGTTTTTCATGATTGATGTTGGCCGGGATGACTATTCTCCCCCCGGCGACACCTTCCCGGATAAACTCCGCATCCAGTCCTTCCGCTTCCGCCACCACTTTCAGCGCCGGTGTTATAATGCCTTTTCTGGCCGATTCCAGTTGCGTCATTTTTTCCTCCCCAAAGTAAAAACCAAGGGCTCCGGCGGTTCCTTCAAGACCCTTGGTCTAAGTCACTGCCGCTTCCCCCCGCTCGCATTACCGAGTTCAGGTCCACAGGGTTGTCCTTCCGGAGAAGAACTCTCAGCTCGTGAGCACCCCTAGCGGTTTATTATTCTCTTCCAGATGATAACTATAGCATAAGGAAGTGGAAAATACAACGTCGGATAATTATATCGGCCAGCCCAGCCACTCGAACACGCCCAGCATCTTCAGACCGATGTAGAACATGAGCAGAATAAAGATGAAGCGGAGACGACGGTCCGGGAGCCGGTGCGCGACCACGGCACCTACCTGCACCATGATGAAGCTGCTCACGATTAAAAGGAAAGCCGAGGGCAGGTTCACGTAGCCGATGGAATAAGGCAGCAGGCTCGGAACACCCAGTCCGTTGATAATATAGCCGGCCAGGCCGCCGATGCTGTTTAAGATAATCATGGCCAGGGATGTGGCTACGGCGCGGTGGATATTGAAACGCAGCGCCAGCACCATTATCGGCACCACCACCACACCACCACCCACACCCAGCATGCCCGCAATCACCCCCACAGGTATAGCCCAGACAAACCAGAGCCAGGGATTGTCCACCGGCTCCCGCCCTGCCTCCCTGGTTCGCGCGGTGAGCATACGGACGGCGCTGAGCAGGACGACAACGCCGAAAGCTATTCTCAGTACCTCTCCGGGAAGACGCGTCGCCAGGGTAGCTCCGGCATAAGCAAACGCCAGCCCGGAGATACCCATGACAAGCGCCGCCCTCCAGTTTATTGCACCCAGTTTATGATACCGCCAAGTACCACTCAGAGAGTTAAACAGGACGACCAGCAGGTTGGTGCCGAAAGCCAGCCTGATGGCTTCATCAGCCGGTACGCCCATGTCAACGAAGACGAAATATTGCACCGGAGCCATGATGAAACCACCGCCGACCCCGAGCAGGCCGCTGGCAAAACCAACGAAGACCCCAGTGCCCAGCAGAATAAGAACGTGGACTAACTCCATCGGATTTATCAGGTCTTTCCGAGCTCCCTTTTCACCGATGCCACTTTGCTCTGTATGGTTGCCGCCTGGTCCCGCCGCTCGTCAATCTTCATGGTGGTCACCACCCGCTGGGCGCCGGCGTCAAAAGCGGAACGGTGCATCCGCCGGGCCAGATCTAGGAGCTGCTCCAGGTCTCCCTCGATGTTGGTGCCCATTGAGGTCATTTCGTATTTTACGTCCTTCTCCGCCTGAAGCACCTTTACCGCGCCGGCGACAAACCGGCTCAATGAAGGCGTCCCGGTGCCCAGCGGCATGACGCTTATTTCAAGAATGGCCATCTTCAACTCACCTCCTTACCAGAAAAATAACTGCTATTCCTCATCAGTTTTGTTCATCAGGCGGCCGTAGTACCCGGTATTGGCCAGGTAGAGCGCCGCCAGCGGATTGTGGCCGAAGACCCGGTCTTTTACCGCCAGCACCGTCATCGGCACGCGACAGTACTTTATAAATAAGGTATCGTGCCCGATGCACAGGCCAAGCATGATGGCCAGGTCTACCTCGACCGTATTCATCACCTCGGCCTGAGCGATGGGATTGCACATGGTCTCGTGCCAGCCCGGGCCCCTTATCTTCTCTTCCTCCCTGATGCCAATACTTTCCTTGGGAGCCGCCCCCACCTTGCACCGCACCGAGACCACCTCAAACCCCTTGCGCTCCAGAACATCGGTCAGGATGCGGGCCTCATTGACCAGTCCGGTGCAGAAGGCAATGCCGAGCCTCTTGTAGCCGCACTTGCCGGCAAACTGAATGAGCTCCTCAACCCGTGGTATTTTGGTGCGCCTGCCCTCCGGCAGAATCTCATAGCACTCGAATTCCTGTACCGAGGCCAGACGGGCAAACTCCCTCACCTCCGGTCGGTCATATTCGGTGGTTGCCTTTTCAATCAAATCGGGCATCAGCTTCATCGGACAGAACGCCGGCGCGTCATCGATGGACGGCTCTTCACCTGATTTTAGTAGCGGATAGCAGACCACCCTGGTACATCGAGCGCATACCGGATACAGTTTCTTCGCCATTCTCTGCTCCCTTACTTATCAATATTGGAAAAACAGTGGTCATACTGACCACGCTGTCTTATTTTAGTTTTTCAGCGAGCCAAAGACAAATTAATTGCCGAGCTCCGGCGCGGAAATAACGGGCCGCCGGTTGTTAGATGGTCATCTTATCCTATACAATATTAATAGGAGGTTGCCATGTGGTTACAGGCCAGGATGTACCTGCTCATCGTCCTGCTTTTCAGCATTCTCTACGGCGTTATTACGGGCCTCGGTGCCTGGATGGGTGCCGGCAGCGCCATAACGTATCTGATTATCGGCTTTGGCTTCCTATTAATTCAGTATTTAATCAGCCCGGCCATCGTGGGCTGGTCAATGCGGATAAAATGGGTCACGGAAAAAGAGGCGCCGGAACTGCACCAGATGGTAGCCGAACTCGCGGAAAGGGCAAGACTGCCCAAACCAAAAGTTGGCATATCGCAGCTCAGCATCCCGAACGCCTTTGCCTTTGGTCGCTCGCAGCGTGACGGCCGCGTCTGCATAACTCAGGGTATCATAAAGCTGCTCAACAAGGAGGAGCTGAAAGCTGTCATCGGACACGAGCTTTCCCACATAAAACACCGTGACATGGCCATCATCACCCTCATCTCGGTTATCCCTTTAATCATGTACTGGATAGCGTGGACGACCATGTGGCGGGGTGCTTTTGGCGGCCGGCAGGGAAGCGGCAGCTACGCTGTGCTCGTCGGGCTCGGCGCCTTTCTGCTCTACTTCATCACCAACCTGCTGGTACTTTACGGTTCCAGAATACGCGAATACTATGCCGACCTGGGCAGCGTGGAACTGGGCAGCATGCCACACCACCTGGCGACGGCACTGTATAAACTGGTCTACGGAAACGCCCGCCTGCGGAACAGCGAAGAGCTGCGACGGGTGGAGGGAGTCAAAGCTTTCTTCGTCAATGACCCCTCCCGGTCCTACTACGAGATAAAAGAGCTTTCTCAGATTGACCTGGACATGAGCGGCACCATTGACTACGATGAACTCATGGCGCTGCGGCAGAAAGAAGTGAAGCTGAGCAAATCTCAGAAGTTAATGGAAATTTTCACCACGCACCCCAACATGCTGAAAAGAATAAAGCACCTTTCCACGCTGGCGGTTTGATACCCCTGTTTTGCTAAAAATAAATCGCTGACCCTTGCCACCGATAATAATAGATAGTATAATAGGCGGCGGGACAAATCGGCCCAACATAACAAATATATTCTCCCAGAGCAATCAGGTACAAGAGCTACTGCGTATAAAATTATGAAGATTGCGATTAGCGGTAAAGGCGGCGTGGGTAAAACGCTGCTGACCTCCCTGCTCGCCCATACTTTCGCTACGTCCGGCTATTCCGTCCTCGCTATAGATGCCGACCCCGATGCCAATCTCGCCGCCACCCTTGGCTTCACTCATCCCGAAGACATCGTCCCCATTTCCGAAATGAAAGACCTCATCGCCGAGCGGACGGAGACCCAGCCGGGGCGCTCGGGAGTCTACTTCAAACTTAATCCAAAAGTCGACGACCTCCCGGAAAAGTACTGGCAGAAGCTTGACGGTATCCGGCTGATGGTTATGGGGCGAATCAAGAAAGGGGGTACCGGCTGTTACTGCCCGGAAAACACGCTGCTCAAAGCGCTGATGAGCCACCTGCTCCTGGCTCGAAAAGATGTCATCATTATGGATATGGAGGCAGGCATTGAGCATCTGGGAAGAGCAACCGCCGGTGCTGTTGATAAATTGATTGTGGTGGTGGAACCGGGACGGCGGAGCCTGGAAACCGCCCGCTCCATAAATGCGCTGGCCAGAGACATTGGCCTCGAAAATATCGCCGTCGTGGGCAACAAAGTCAGAACTCAATCCGACCGTGATTTCCTCACTTCCAGTCTGCCCGACCTTGAATTCCTGGGCTTCATACCCTACGACCAGGCAATCGTCGATGCCGACCTGGCCAACCAGCCGTTAGCTGAGGCCAGCATGCCGGTTATGAATGAGGTGAAGAGTATCTATCAGAGGCTGGTGACCACTAAAGAGACCGCCGGCCTGAAATAAAAGCGGCTAATTAAAAATACAATACAGGAGGTCCCCGTGGCGTACGATGCAACCAAAATGAAGGACTGGCAGATTGCCGAAGCCGCCGAGCCAAACATGCCCTCTCCAGAGGAATGGCGGGAGCAACTGGGCCTTGAGAAAGACGAGATGCTTCCCTACGGCAGAATCTCCAAGCTCGATTTTCTGAAAATCATTGAGCGTCTGAAGGACAAGCCCGACGGTAAATACATCGAGGTTACGGCGATAACTCCCACCCCGCTCGGTGAGGGTAAAAGCACCACCTCCCTGGGACTGGTAGAAGGTCTGGGCAAGAAAGGTAAGAATGTCGGTGGCTGCCTCCGTCAGCCTTCCGGCGGCCCGACAATGAACATCAAGGGCACCGCTGCCGGCGGCGGCAACGCGCTGCTCATCCCCATGACCGAGTTCTCCATGGGCCTCACCGGTGACATAAATGACATCATCAACGCCCATAACCTGGCAATGGTAGCTCTCACCGCCAGGATGCAGCACGAGCGCAATTATGATGATGAGCAGCTGGCACGGCTCACCAAGATGCGCCGGCTGGACATTGACCCCACCAGGGTGGAGATGGGTTGGATTATTGACTTCTGCGCGCAGAGCCTGCGCAACATCATCATCGGCCTGGGCGGGCGCAAGGACGGCTTCACCATGCAGTCCAAATTCGGCATCGCCGTGGGTTCCGAGCTGATGGCCATGCTATCTATCGTCAGAGACCTGGCTGACCTGCGCCAAAGAATGGATGATATCACCGTCGCCTATGATAAAAAAGGCAATCCGGTTACCACCGGCGATTTAGAGGTGGGCGGTGCCATGACCGCCTGGATGCGCAACACTATTAACCCCACCCTCTGCTCCTCGGCGGAGTATCAGCCGGTAATGGTTCACGCCGGTCCCTTTGCCAATATCGCCGTAGGGCAGTCCTCCATCATCGGCGACCGCATCGGCCTCAAGATGTTTGACTATCACGTCACCGAGAGCGGCTTCGCCGCCGACATCGGCTTTGAAAAATTCTGGAACGTAAAATGCCGCTACAGCGGACTCAAACCACACGTATCCGTGCTCACCACCACCATCCGCGCGCTGAAGATGCACGGCGGCGGCCCCAAGGTAGTAGCCGGAATTCCACTTCCTGATGAATACACCAGGGAAAACGTGTCGCTCGTGGAGAAAGGGCTGCCCAATATGCTGCACCTCATCGGCGTTATCCGCAAGTCCGGCATCAACCCGGTGGTCTGTATCAATTCCTTCCACACCGACACCAAGGAAGAAGTCGCCGTGGTGAAAAAGGCGGCTGAAGAAGCCGGGGCACGCTGCGCCGTCTCCTCGCACTGGGCAAACGGCGGTGACGGCGCTCTGGAGCTTGCCGATGCTGTAATAGATGCCTGCGAAGAACAGAATGACTTCCAGTTTCTCTACCCCATAGAAATGAAGCTGAGGGAGCGCGTGGAAAATATCGCCAGGGTGGTCTATGGTGCCGCCGGCGTTTCCTGGACACCGGATGCTGAGGCAAAGGCCAAGCAATTTGAGTCCGACACTAAATTTGACGAATATGCCACGATGATGGTGAAGACACACCTGTCCCTCACCCATGAGCCAGCGCTAAAGGGAGTCCCCAAGGACTGGGTACTGCCCATCCGCGACATTCTTATTTACTCGGGGGCCAAGTTCCTCTGCCCCTGCGCGGGCACCATCAGCCTGATGCCCGGCACCAGCTCCGACCCGGCCTTCCGCAGGGTTGATGTCGACGTTAATAC
>JBARQF010000233.1:0-3239 GCA_049643605.1 Dehalococcoidales bacterium | reverse complement strand
GGGGGAAGATTTGTCTCTGGTGAGTACATTGACGCAGCCCCCGTGGTCGACGCCCTCACCGTCCGGCTCAAACCAGGCGCCTGCATCCAGGCTGGCAACGCCGGGCATAATATGCTCGGTTACCCTGGCGGTGGTAAGAAGTTGCCCGCGGCCGTTGTGAATTTTCACCCTGTTGCCATTGACAATACCTCGTGACCGCGCATCGCAGGGGTTCAACCAGACGGCATCATCTGCCAGTTTATCCAGCCGGGAGATACCGTGCCACTGTGAATTAACCCGGGCTCTTGAGTGGGGAGTCACCAGCTGAATGGGGTACTTGTTCGTAGTGGGGTCATCCGGGCCTTCCCAGGGCGGAATGTATTTGGGGATGGGGGGAAGAAGCGGGTCCTGCCTTTCCGCCAGCTGCTGGCTGCATATTTCTATCTTGCCGGAGGGGGTGGGGAAACGATGGTGGGCCGGGTCCTCAATCTGTTCCCTGAAGGCGACCCACGGCTGGTCCAGAGGGATGCGGTGAACTCCTGCGCGCTGGAAAACCTCGTATTCGGGAAGGTCTGGAGTGGCCGCGGCAAACTCCCTGAGCCAGGCCTCGTCCGAATTGTCGTTAAAATCTGGTATGCCCAGTCGGGAGGCCAGCTCAGCGAAGACAGTTAAATCTGATTTGGTTTGCGGTAATGGCTCTATGGCCCGGTCCATGTGGATGAAGTAGGGTCCCCCTATCCAGGGCTGCCCGATATCGCTGCGCTCCATGACGGTTGTCACCGGGAGGATAATATCGGCAAAGCGGGCGGTGGGGGTGAGAAATAGCTCATGATCCACGATGAACTCCGGTCTCTGAAGTGCCGATATGCCTTTATTTGTGTTTAAAAACTGGTTCAGTAAATTGCAGCCGACAATATATAGCAGTTTGATATCACTCGGGTAGCCGCCGGCTTTCCCTTCTAACAGGGCGTTATAGATATCGGTGACATGTACAAAATGAGCTGGACTTTTCGGCACGGGTAAAGTCTTGCTGAGATAACCGAGGGGGATTCGACCGGTGCCCCCGGAGGCAAAACCGCCGGTGACGCCGATATTGCCGGTCATGGCGGCCAGAGCGCTTGACGCCCGGTGATATTGCTCGCCGAAGGCCGTCCGCCCCGGCGCCCAGCTGGCATAAAGGGCGGCTGGTTTGATACTGGCATAATCCCGGGCTAACTGTTGTATAGTATCAGCGGGCACGCCGGTGATACCCTCAGCCCAGTCAGGTGTTTTGGGCACCCCGTCTTCTTCGCCCATGACATAATCTTTGAATTTCTCGAAGCCCACGCTATGAGTTTCGATGAAGTGCCGGTCATAAATTGCCTCATTAATCATGACATAGGCCATGGCCAGGAGCATGGCGGTGTCCGTCCCCGGCTTTATCGGTATCCACTGCTCAGCCAGAGCTTTCGCTGAGATGGTGTATCTCGGGTCAACGCAGACAATTCTGGCCCCCGCTTTCTTTGCCCGGGACAGGTAGTGAGTGGTATCGGGGCCGAAGCGGGTGACCACCGGATTCCAGCCCCACATGATGATTAGTTTGGAGTGGAGGAAGTTATCCCGGCTGGTTCCGGTAAAGGTATCGCCAAAGGTAATAAGGGAGGAAAAGGCGGCGGCTTCTAAAGAGGTATTGCCCCACCAGGTAGTATAATCTCCGAGAAAGGAGAAAAGGCGGCGACCGGTTTTCTGCACACCGTGCAGGGCACCCTGCGAGCCGGTATGGTCCATGAGGAAAATGGCGCTGGTTCCGTACCGGTCTTTGACCCTCTGGAGTTCTCGGGCCACGATGCCGAGTGCTTCTTCCCATGAGATTGGCTTGAATTCCCCGCTGCCCCTTTCCCCGGCTCTTTGCAGTGGTTGCCTGAGGCGGTCCTTCGCGTACACGACCTCTTTCTGGGCCAGACCACGGGGGCAGGCTTTCAGGTCGGACAACGGCCCTTCGCCGGTGTCGATTCTGGTGATTTCGCCTTTATTAACGTGTACCTTCAGGAGGCAGCGGCCGCCGCAGTCGTAATCACAACTGGTGGTCACTACCTTGCTCTTGGCACCAGCTCTGTCGCTTTCCATGGAGAAATATCTATTCTTTTCCCTTGAGTTCCAGGCCGATGTTGAATGCCTTCCCCTGAGACTCGCCCATGGCGTAATACTGCCGGGACGGCTCGGCAAGAAAGGCAAAAGGTTTCACTTTGTCCAGGTCAATATTGCCTTCAGTAAGATAGTCGCTGGAGACATGGACCTCCTCAACCCGCCCAATATAGAGGAAATGGCTGCCCAACTCCAGAGAATGCAGGACGCTGCACTCCAGATTTATCGGGCATTGCTCAATCATTGGCGCCGTGTCCAGCTTGCCGTAGAACACGGTGAACTGGCAGGTCTTGACCTTGTCTACCTTGGCGCCGGAAGCAACGCCGCAGTAGTCAACTTCTTTAACCAGGTCGATGGAAGGGACGTTAACGGAGAAAGTCTTGTTTTGTTCAATACCGATGCGAGTATGACGGCTGGCCCGGATGGCAACCGCGGCCATGGGCGGTTCGGCATTGGCGATGTTACCCCACGCCACGGTCAGGAAGTTTGGCTTGCCATCGACATTGGCACCGACCAGGAGCGCGGGCATCGGGTAAATATTGTGTCCGGGACCCATTTGAACTTTGGCCATGTGTGTACCCCCTTAAAATGATATTCGACAGGTTTCAATGAAGAGTCGCGGTTTGAAGTAAGCGACTCGATTAGGTTACAATATATATAGAAGGCGGCGAAGACGCTCGCCTTTCTTTTTGCGTGGAAAATCCCGAGTGTCTTAATTATAACATACGCGCGCCCGGTGAACATGCATCTTGTGCGATGTTATTTAATGTTTTATTCATTGCCATTCTGTAAGGATTTTGTAAGCTTTTGGCAATAGTTATTTAGCGTTTCTTTAACCTTTTCGTTATAAGGTTTAAAAAGCAATTTTGGCCAAACGGATGGGTGGAGACAGGAGTGTTGGATGACAAAGCATAATCAAACTGAAAAGGAATGCCCCGGCTTTGATGGGGTTAGCCTGCGTCCGGAAAATGTAAAAGTGGGGCATCTTGATATTCACTATTTGACCGGTGGGGAAGGCGAGCCATTGATTGTGATTCATGGTGGCGGCGACAGCGGTCATGCCTGGCTGCAAAATGTCATTGAGCTCTCTAAATATTATCAGGTCTATCTGCCGGACCTCCCCGGTTTCGGTCACA
>JBARQF010000232.1:0-7537 GCA_049643605.1 Dehalococcoidales bacterium | reverse complement strand
GCTCAAAACAAAAGTGAAGGAAGCCCTGGCTGCCGGAGGATTAGCGTATCACGGCTCAGTCAGGGTAAGACATCTTCTCGATGTTCTTTCCAATGACATCGGCTATGATTCGATTGCCGAGAAAGTTCAAAAGAGTCTCGGCGGGCTGAAAGTAGCGCCTTACTATGGTTGCCAGGTGGTCCGCCCCAGATACGGTTTTGACCACCCCGAATTTCCCCAATCACTGGACAAACTGGTGGCCAGCCTGGGCGCAGAACCGGTCGACTTTCCTCTAAAAGCTCGATGCTGCGGTGGCTCTTTAATCATCTCGGAAGAAGACATGGCCCTGGATTTGGTACACAGACTTCTTGTTTCCGCCTCGAAAGAAAAGGCGGATTGCCTGGTTACAGTATGCCCGCTGTGCCAGACAAACCTGGATGTTTACCAGTCCCGGGTTAACCGGAAGTTCGGGACTGATTACAGACTTCCTATATTGTTCTTCACCCAGTTAATGGGGGTGGCTTTTGGGCTTAGTGAAGAGAGTTTAGGGCTGGAAACGAATATCATCCCTGTCCGGGAAGCTATAGCAAAATACTATTAAGGAGTAAAAATGGACCGGAGAATCGGTGTTTATATCTGCCACTGTGGAAGTAACATAGCTGGAATCGTTGATTGCGAACAGGTAGCCGAATTTGCGCGCAGTTTAGACTCAGTAGTCATTGCACGCCATTATAAATATATGTGCTCTGACCCGGGACAGGACCTTATAAAGAATGATATCAAGACCCAGGGCATCAACCGGGTAGTAGTAGCCTCCTGCTCTCCGCGTATGCACGAGCCTACCTTCCGTCATGCCTGCCAGGAAGCCGGCCTGAACCAGTACCTGTTTGAAATGGCTAATATCAGGGAGCACTGTTCCTGGGTGCACGTGGACAAAGAGATGGCGACGGAGAAGGCAAAGGCTCTGGTCAGTGCCGCAGTAAGACGAGTTTATCACCATGAAGCTTTGGAAACAAAGAGTGCCCCGGTTAATCCCAATGTACTGGTATTGGGTGGAGGCGTGGCCGGAATACAGGCAGCCCTGGAGATTGCCGATTCGGAGCATCAGGTTTACCTGGTGGAAAAAGCACCAAGTATCGGTGGGCACATGGCCATGTTCGATAAGACTTTTCCCACTCTTGACTGCGCTGCCTGCATTCTTACCCCGAAGATGACCTCGGTTGGCCGGCATCCTTACATCCAGTTGATGGCTTACAGTGAAGTTGAAGAAGTCTCCGGCTACATCGGCAACTTCAAGGTCAGAGTACGGGAAAAGGCCAGATACATTGATACGGAGAAATGCACTGGCTGTGGCAGGTGTATAGAGTTATGTCCCACCAGAGTGCTGAATGAGTATGATGCCGGCCTGGGTGAAAGGAAAGCAGTCTATATCCCCTTCCCGTATGCCATACCCAACAAGGCCGTTATTGACCCCGCAAATTGCCGCCACTTAACTGGTCTGGCAGAAGGGAAAGACGTCTGCCGTCTATGTCAGAAAGGCATTGAGAAAAAAGGAGTCCCGGGTTGTGAAGCTGATGCCATTGACTTTGAGCAACAGGATAAACTGGTAGAAATCGAAGTGGGCAATATTATCGTCGCTACCGGCTTCAAGCAGTTTGACCCTTCAGTTATGTACCAGTATGGCTATGGACGATATGACAATGTGTTTACCGGCCTGGAGTTTGAAAGGATGTCCAATGCCTCCGGCCCTACCAGCGGCGAGATTGTGCTGAAAGACGGCCGAAAACCGGAAAGCGTAGCCATCCTGCACTGCATCGGTAGCCGTGACGAAAATTATCACAAGTACTGCTCGCGTGTCTGCTGCATGTACTCGCTGAAATACTCTCATCTTTTAAAAGAGAAGGTTCCGGAAGCAACGGTTTATCAATTGTATATTGATATGCGCTGTGCTGGTTCCGGGTATGAGGAGTTCTATGAGCGACTTCAAAAAGAAGGGGTTAACTTTGTTAGAGGGCGAGCGGGTGAGATTAGCAACATC
This sequence comes from Dehalococcoidales bacterium, assembly GCA_049643605.1. Lineage (GTDB taxonomy): Bacteria > Chloroflexota > Dehalococcoidia > Dehalococcoidales > RBG-16-60-22 > E44-bin89. Next base: position 5,520 of record JBARQF010000232.1, on the reverse strand, counting down.
GCTGACAAACCCGAAGAAGAGGGGAAGCTTATCGTAATATGCGAGGATACTCTGATTCGGCTCAAGCGCCGTTTGCCGGTCGATATGGTTATCATGAGCTGCGCTCTGGAACCCTGCGCTGACACCGAGCAAGTGGCCAGAACCTTTTCTCTGAACCAGAAGGCAGACGGTTTCTTCCTGGAGAAACACCCCAAGCTTGACCCGGTGGCGACCATGACCGATGGCGTTTTCATTGCCGGATGCTGCCAGAGCCCTAAAGATATCCCCGACTCAGTGGCTCAGGCGTCGGCGGCAGCGGCACGGGTACTGGCTCTGATTAGCAAAGGCAATGTTGAGATTGAAGCGGCCACGGCAATGGTTGACGAGGAGCACTGCTCTGGCTGCAAAGTATGCCTGGGGCAGTGTCCCTATAGCGCCATTTCCTTCGATGAAGAGAAGAAAGTAGCAAGCATTAATGAAACGCTTTGCAAAGGTTGCGGTGCCTGTGTGTCGGCCTGTCCCAGCGGTGCCATTATCGGTCGGCATTTCACTGACGAGCAAATTACATCTGAAATAGAAGGAGTATTGGTATGAGCTTTGAACCGAAGATTGTGGGTATCCTGTGCAACTGGTGCTCTTACGCCGGCGCTGACCTGGCCGGTATTTCACGCAAGAAGTATGCCCCAAATGTAAGAGTGGTGCGAGTTATGTGTTCCGGAAGAGTTGACCCCACTTTCATTCTCAAGGCATTTAAAGCCGGGGCTGATGGAGTACTGGTGTGCGGCTGACATCCCGGTGAATGTCATTACCTGGATGGTAATATAAAAGCAGCCCGGCGCGTCCCACTCTTAAAGAAGATGCTGGCGCAGTTAGGCGTTGAAGAGGAGAGAGTGCGGCTGGACTGGGTTTCGGCATCGGAGGGTGATCGCTTTGCTTCTATTGTAGATGAAATGACCGAACAGCTAAAAAACCTGGGTCCTTTCCATCGAAACGGTGGTGACAGCGATGACTAAACCAAAGGTAGCCCTGTACTGGGCAGCTAGCTGCGGTGGTTGCGACGTGGCTGTCCTGGACACCAACGAGAAATTGCTTGAGATCGCCGGTATTGCCGATATAGTCTTCTGGCCGATTGCGCTGGACTTCAAATATCACCATGTTGAAGAGATGGCGGATGCGTCCATTGATTTATGCCTGTTCAATGGAGCTATCAGGACCTCGGAGCAGGAGCAAATTGCCAAAACGCTCCGTGCCAAATCAAAGATAATGGTAGCTTTCGGTGCCTGTGCCTGTTTCGGCGGTATCCCGGCACTGGCTAACTTCAATGACCGCGCATCTATATTTGAGCGCGCCTACATGGAAGCGCCATCAAATAATAATAACAACGGTGTATTTCCACAAACCTCTAGCAAAGTGCCGGAGGGAGAACTTGAGCTACCTGAGTTCTACGACACCGTATCGACTCTGGCCCAGGTTGTAGATGTGGAGTATTTTGTCCCCGGTTGCCCGCCACCAGTAGATATTATCATGAGGGTGGTAAGCCTTTTTGCCAGCGGACAACTGCCTCCGGTAGGCTCGGTAATTGCCTCGGATAAGACGCTGTGCGACGAGTGCGAACGGGTTAAAGAGGAAAAGAAGATAACGAAGATTTACCGACCCCACGAGATTATCCCCGACCCGAAGAAATGCCTTCTCGAGCAGGGTATTATATGTTGCGGCCCCGTCACCAGAGGCGGTTGCGGGCAGAGATGCCTGACAGCTAATATGCCCTGTCGCGGTTGCTTCGGGCCTCCGCCGGGAGTAGACGACCAGGGAGCCAAGTTGATAAGTGCCATAGCCTCCATTTACCAGGGCAGTAACGAGGATGAAATTGCCAGGATGGTTGCGGAGGTGTTCGACCCCGCTGGTACTTTTTACCGGTTTGGGCTGGCGGACGCGATATTGAAGAGAAAAGTATCCAAAAACCTCTAAAGGAGGAATTGAGTGAAGAAGATTACCATCGAGCCCATTACCAGGCTGGAAGGGCATGGCAAGATAGAGATTTTCCTCAACGGTGAGGGAGAAGTCGAAAACGCGTACCTGCAGATTCCCGAGCTCCGCGGTTTTGAGAAATTCTGCGAGGGGAGGCCGGTGGAAGAACTGCCCAGGATTACTCCCCGAATCTGCGGCGTCTGCCCTGGAGCCCATCATATAGCATCGACAAAAGCAGTTGACGCCTTATACCATGTCGACCCGCCATCAGCGGCGAAAAAGGTGAGGGAATTATTCTATTGTGCTCATATGATTCACTCTCATATGGCGCATTTCTATGCTCTGGCGGCTCCCGATTTTGTGCTGGGGCCCAAAAGCGACCCCTCGCAGAGAAATATACTGGGATTGATAGCCAAGGTGGGGCTGGAAGTGGGTGGTGAGGTGATTAAACACCGGGCCTATGCTCAGGACATTCAGGCGGTAATAGGAGGTAAGGCGACTCACCCCGTTTGTGGTTTGCCGGGAGGTATCAGCAAACCAATTACAATTGAAGAACAGGGTGATTTTTTGGACAAGGCGAAGTCGCTGGTGGAGTTTGCCCAATTCAGCCTGAAACTGTTTGATGACATGGTCCTGGCCGAAAAGGAATATCTTGAATTAATAACCGGGGATGTGTACACCACGAAAAGCTACTATATGGGTATGGTCGATAGCGATAACAAGGTGAACTTCTACGAAGGTGATATCCGCGTGGTTGACCCCGACGGAAAAGAGTTCGCCAGGTTTAAACCTGCTGACTACCTGGATTATATTGCCGAGCATACCGAATCCTGGACCTACCTGAAGTTCCCCTTCTTAAAACAAGTCGGTTGGAAGGGACTTGTCGACGGCAAGGAAAGCGGGGTCTATCGCGTTAACTCGCTGGCACGTCTGAATGTAGCCGATGGTATGGCAACTCCTCTGGCTCAGGCAGAGTACGAGAAGATGTTTGACGCTCTGGGCGGCAAACCGGTACATGCCACTCTGGCTTTCCACTGGGCGAGGCTTATCGAAATGCTCTATGCTGCCGAGCGTCTTCTGGAGCTGTGCCAGGATGAGGAAACTATCAGCCAGGAGGTAAGAATTATTCCGGAAGCGACGCCGGATGAAGGGGTTGGCGTGGTTGAAGCACCACGCGGCACTCTCATCCACCACTATCAAACCGATGAGCAAGGCATTACCCAGAAAGTAAACCTGATTGTGGCTACCGGGCACAATTACCCGGCGATGAATATGTCGATTAAAAAAGCGGCGCAAGGGCTAATCAAAAAGGGAGAGGTGGTATCAGAGGGACTGCTGAATATGGTAGAGATGGCTTTCCGTGCCTATGACCCGTGTATGGCCTGCGCCACGCATTCTCTGCCGGGGCAGATGCCACTGGAAGTGGTGATTCACGATAGCCATGGCAGCATTGTAGATAGGCTAAGCCGAAATCTATCTATAAGTCCGTTAAAGATAAAGATTATTAAAGTCTCGTAGATAATTCCTGATGAAAACACTTATCGCAGGGCTGGGAAACCCGATCCTCACCGATGACGGCATCGGACCAGAGGTCGCCAAAGAACTTCAGAGCAGGTTGGACCCTCTTGAGGCGACAATCGTAGAATGCAGTTTGGGCGGTCTGAACATGCTTGACCTGCTAACCGGTTATGATAGGGCCATTATCATTGACGCTATTGAGACGGAGGGGGGAGAGGCGGGGCAGATATATCAGCTGGACGCGACAGCACTTGACGCCACCCGGCACGGTTCTTCAATACATGAGGTCAACCTGACTACAGCCCTGGAACTTGGCAAAAAGCTGGGCATGGCGTTGCCCCGGGAAATATCCATCTTCGCCATTGAAGTAGCGGATACAAATACCTTCAGTGAGAAATGTACCAGTGCCGTACAATCAGCAGTTCCCCGTTGCGTCGAACTGGTCATTAACGAATTAAAGAAGGACAGCATAGTTAACTCTTAATCAGCATAAGGGGGTGGAGGTAATAAAACATCTATAGCTTCAGCAGTTCTTCCAGAGGCGCCTCAGGCGAAACCGGGCCCACTATCGCCAGGCGGAGTTTCTCGCCGGTCAGGAGTTCCCGGGCCAGTTGTTGCAGTTCTTCGGTGGTGACCTTATCAATTATGGAAACGACCTCATCGACGGTAAGTATCCGCCCGGTGAGCAGTTCCTGCCCGCCAATCCAACCGGCTACGCTGCGGCTGTCCTCCATACGCAGCAGCAGTCGCCCTTTGGAAAATTCCTTGGCCTTTTTCAGTTCCGATTCCGGGATTGCCTCCTTGAGCAGAGCCAGTTCCTCAGTGATGGCCTTTATCGCCAGATTAAGGTTTTTCGTATCCACGCCGGCGCCAATGATGAGTGAGCCGGCATCGAGGAAATGGTCAACGTAGCTGCTGATGCTGTATGCCAGTCCCAGCTTGTCCCGGATATTGGTGAACAGACGGCTACTCATGCCGTCGCCGAGGATAACGTTTAGCATGTCGAAGGCGAACCTTCTGGGGTGGAGAAGGGGCAGGCCCGGCAGCGCCAGGCAGAGGTGCACCTGCTCAAGCTCTCTGTTCTCAATACGCAGCCTGGGGAACCGGGTTTCTTCGAAAGTGAGATATTCAGCCTGAGACTTACGTCCGGTCCATTTGCCCAGCACTTTGTCGACCATATTTACCATTTCCTGGTGCTGGATGTCACCGGCGACAGCAATCACGGTATTGCCCGGCTGGTAGTGGGTAGCGAGGTAATCGAGCATAAGTTCCCGCGTGATGTGGCTGACCGAATCACGGCTGCCGGCAATATCGCGCCCCAGGGGGTGCTCGGGCCAGAGCAGCCCGTCAATGAGCATTCCCACTCGCTGCGAAGGCGAGTCGTTGCTCATGTTAATCTCCTCAATGATGACCTGCCGCTCCTTTTCCAAATCTTCCGGGTCGAACCGGGAGTTGATGAGCATGTCGACCAGCACATCAAGGGTAAGCTCCAGGTAGGGTCGGGCCACCTTGCACCAGTAAACGGTGAGTTCCTTATCCGTGCCGCCGTTGAGAATACCGCCCACTCCTTCGATGGCGGTGGAGATATCCCTGGCCGCGGGACGCTTTGCCGTGCCGCGGAAGCACAGGTGCTCGATAAAATGAGAGACGCCGGCGTGAGAATCGGTTTCGTAGCGGGAGCCGGTGCCGATAAAGAAACTGACCGATACCGAACGGGTCTGGGGCATGGTTGAGGTCAGGATTCGCAGTCCGTTATCCAGCGTGCTTTTCTGATACAATAACTCACCTCATGTTGTATATAGTCGACATAATATCACATCAACCCGGTCGTTGCATAGCCTGTCGGCAGCGGTTGAGTATGGAAAGAACCTCAAATGGCTCTTCAATCATGGCGAAGGTGGGCACGCCCCTCGGTTCCAGGAATGCCTTGGCCGCTTCCATGTCCTCCTTTTCGGCACTGAAAGTGACATAAAGCGGCTTCTCCGGGTATTTATTCGCCAGCCTGACCAGGAAGTCCAGAGGCGGTATGCCAATGTTTTTGGCCAGCATAAGAAC
>JBARQF010000231.1:0-5113 GCA_049643605.1 Dehalococcoidales bacterium | reverse complement strand
GACCAGGGGCACATTGCCGTTAAGATGCTTGGCATAACTTTCGGGGTCAATGTTACTCTGGGGCTGCCTATTATCCGTACTTCGGTGGACCACGGCACCAATTTCGGCAAGGCGGGGAAGGGCACCGCCGACCCGACCAGCCTCGTCGAAGCTATCAAGCTGGCCAGCGTGATGATACAGAACCGCAAGCGCCCGGCCAGATAAGAACAACTTTTTATCCAGATGGGAGACGGAGCGTAATGGTTAATAAAGATAAACCGCTTATTGCTGTAACCCCGGGCGACATCACGGGCATTGGTCCTGAAATACTGGTCAAGGTTATCGTCGAGGGGCCACCGGAAGACTGCCGCCTGCTGGCGGTGGGAGACGCGCCAGTTCTGCGTTCCAGCTTCGATGCGCTGGGGGCGAAGTTTGACCTGCCGGTTTTCCGTAATATTGACGAGGCGGCAGCGAGCGATGCTCCCGTTATGGCGCTGGATTTAGCCCAGGGAGGCGGTGAGCTGCTGGCACTGGCCCGTCCTCATCCCGAGGCCGGGCGGATGGCCGCCGAAGCGCTGATACAATCGGCTAAATGGGCCAAAGAAGGCAGGGTGGATGGGGTGGTTTTCGGGCCTCTTGTCAAGGAGACCCTTTACCTGGGGAAGAAGAAATATAACGACGAAACGGAGATGATGCGGGAGCAGCTGGAGGCGCCTCGGATGAAATCGGTGGCCAAAATCGGCGAAATATTTAGAGTTACCATTGCTGAGCATGTGCCACTGGTTAAAATACCGGAATTCATAACCAGGGAAAATATCCTCGAGGCGATTCAGGTTCTGCAGGAAGCCCTGTCCATGTATGGCGTGAAGGCGCCGCGCATTGCCGTGGCGGCGCTCAACCCGCATGCCGGCGAAAGCGGTATGGTGGGCAAGGAGGAGATTGACCACATTGCCCCGGCTGTAGAGGAAGCCAGGAAGAAGGGCATTGACGTCTACGGCCCGATTCCCGCCGATACCGTTTACGTGCGCGCTTTCAAAGGGCAGTACGATGGTGTGGTCAACATGTACCATGACCAGGCGAACATCGCCCTTAAAATGGCCGGTTTCGGCGAGATTGTGATAATCTTCGGTCGGGCACCGGTCGTCATCACCACGCCCAGCCACGGGCCGGCCTACGGGAAAGCGGGGAAAGGCACCGCCGACCCCAATAACCTGCGCTCCGCCATTGAAGTGGCGGCGTCTCTTGCCCGGCACAGGCGGGCGCCGTAAGTCAGGACTCCCGCCGGATTAGCTCCCGCTTTTTTCAATTATCTCGTAAAGCACACCGTCCGGGCATTTGATAAAGGCGGCTCTGACGCCTGGTCCGGCCTGAAATGGCTCGGTGACGATTTCGACGCTGTTGGCCTTCATTTTGGCGATAAATTCATCCATATTGTCCACCTGAAGGCCGATGTGGTGCAGGCCGTGGCGGAGCCCTTTCCAGTCCTTGTCTGCGCCGGTAGCGCCGGAGATTCTCACCGGTATGCCGCCGAGGTCTACATCGACCAATCGTCCGAAGGGCATCTGCTGCTCTTTGATGATTTTCGCGCCCATCACCCCGGTATAGAACTCGATTATTTTATCGGGTTCGGGGGTGGTGATATGGGTGTGTTCATGTTTGTATGCTGCCATAAGTTATGCCTCCTTTCTGCTTGTCCGTATTGTAGGGACGTGCTGGAAGTCTGTCAAGGGCTGATGGAAATGAACGTAAAAAAGAAGGCGGTTTGAAATTCGAGATTGGTTGAAGTAATATTAATAGCAGCCTTCAGGCGGAAAGCGATACGGCTATGGTAGACTGGCAGATAACCGCGACGACAATATACTGCGATGACGTCGATGATGAAGTAACCGTCATCGTGCAGAGAGACGGCTCGGTGCGATGCGTGGGTTTTGCCAAGTACGATAAGCCGGGCAGGGACACTGCCGGGTTAATGAAACAGAAAGGCGGGCAACTCCAGAGGCAGCTGGAATGTACCGGCCCCGAATGTCGCCGCGTTACCGATTACCGTGACCGGTTGCTTGCCGAAGAGGCAAATAAAGCGGACCCGGCGGATTCGGCATAAGAAAATGGCTCAGGAAAACAGCGAAAATAACGTCAAGGTACGAATTGATAACCTTTCCCTTTCCTTTGGCGGTGTCAAAGCCCTGATAGATGTGAGTCTTGACATACGGGAGAATGAAATCCTCGCCATCATTGGCCCGAACGGTGCCGGCAAGACCTGTCTGCTGAACTGCATCAATGGCTTCTACAAGCCGCAGAAAGGCGAGATATACTTTGGGGAGCGGCGAATAACCCGCATCCGACCGGACCGGGCGGCAAAGCTGGGCCTGGCACGCACCTTTCAGAACATCGAGCTTTATACCGGTTTGAGCACCCTGGACAATATCATGGCGGCACGACACGTCCTGATGAAGCAAAACTTCCTCAGCAGTGCCCTGTATTTCGGCCCGGCACATGGCGAGGAAATCAGGCACCGCAAGACCGTGGAGGACATCATCGATTTCCTGGAAATCGAACCGATACGGAAAAAAGTCGTCGGCATGCTGCCCTACGGTATGCGCAAGCGCGTGGAACTGGGGCGGGCTCTGGCTATAGAACCCAGAGTGCTGCTGCTTGATGAGCCAATGGCCGGCATGAACCTGGAGGAGAAAGAGGATATCGCCCGGTTTATCGTTGACATTTTCGAGGGGCAGGGGGAAACGTACGCCGAGTCACCGGTTCTCCGTGACGGCGTGAACTGCATAGTCCTTGTGGAGCATGATATGGGGGTGGTGATGGACCTGGCGGACAGAATCGTGGTGCTTGATTTCGGGCAGAAAATTGCGGAAGGCACTCCTGACGAGATAAGGACCAATCCTCAAGTTATCGCGGCTTACCTTGGTGTGAAAAAAAGCTGACCCGTGAGCGGGTTCACTTCCAGGTCCGTTCATCAATGATTTTCGGCTGCTCTTCCGATATCGTCCCCTGAGGGAAAAAGTCAATTCTGTCCGGTTTTATCCGGCAGATATTCTGGAACTGCTGACTCAGCTCAGCGGAGAGCTGCTGACCTTCCTCGCTGTTCAAATCGTGTTTGAGTTCAATCTTGAGGTTCATCTCATCGCGCTGCCCGCGGCGGGTCACCGCGATTTGAAAGCGGGCCACCGGCTCGAAGCCGAGACAGACCTGCTCTGCCTGGCGGGCGACAACGAACATGCCTCTCACCTTTACCGCGTCACCGGCACGGCCGAGAATGCCGGCCAGGCGACTGGCGGTGCGACCGCAGGGGCATGGCTCAACGGTATATGAAGAGAGGTCGCCGGTGCCGAAGCGGATAAGGCCCCAGTTTCGATTGTGCAGTGGCGTCGCCACGATTTCGCCGATTTCCCCCGGCCCAAGCTGCTTGCCCGTCTCCGGGTCGGCGATTTCGATGAAATACTCATCCATGAGGTGCATCCCCGATTTCTCACGGCACTCGTAGGCGAGGGCACCTCCGCTCTCGGTGACGGCATAGGCCTGGTAGGTGTCTATTTTATAGTCCTGCTCAAACGTTTTCCGCAGCGACGGGGCCAGCATCTCGCCGGTGAACCAGGCGCGTTTCAGGTCGAAATCCTTTTTAATGTTATATCCCATTTCCTCCGCCCGCTGAAGCACGGTCATCAGAAAGCTCGGCGTACCGACGAATCCGGTGGCTTGCAGGTGGTGCATGGTCTGAACCTGAATATCGGTGTTGCCGGTGCCCGTGGGTATGGCGGTAGCGCCGCAGTCCCGGATGGCCTCATGGAACAGGATGCCCGCGGGGGACAGGTGGTAGGTGAAGGTATTCACCACTATGTCCCCCTTCCTGAAGCCGGCGGCCCAGAAAGACTTGGCAAACCACTGGATGCCTTCATGCTGGATTGGTTCGTAGACGGGACCGGGGGAAGTAAAGACACGGTCAATCTCCTCCGGGGGTATGGTGGAGAAGCCGCCGTATGGCGGATGAGCTTTCTGTCGCTCGATGAGGTCGGTTTTTCTGGTGATGGGAAGCTCTTCCATGTCCTTTACCGTCTGAATTTGTGCCGGACTTACGCCGGTTCGGTCAAACAGTTCTTTCACGGCCGGGGCGTGGCGGTAGGCGTGGGTCACTGTCTGCACGAGCTTCTCATTGTGGTATTTCTCTCGCGCCTCCGGTGACATTACTTCGAGGTCATCGAAGAATTCGTCAGGTCTATTCTTCACAGCCATCGCTTGCGCCTCTTGTAGTGCTTTACCTCGCGGTAGCTCTTCTTCGCTCCCATGGCGGAAAGCCCCATGTAGAATTCCTTTATGTCCTCGTTGTTCCTGAGGAAATCTGCCGACCCGTCGAGGACGATGCGGCCGTTTTCCATGACGTAGCCGTAGTGGGCGATACTGAGCGCTATCCTTACGTTCTGCTCGACGAGCAGCACCGATGTTTTCTGCTCCATATTGAAACGGTGGATAATGTCGTAAATCTCTTCTACCAGAAGTGGTGCCAGACCGAGCGACGGTTCGTCCAGCATCATCAGTTTGGGGGCGGCCATCATGGCACGGCCGATGACCAGCATCTGTTGCTCTCCTCCGGAGAGGTAGCCGGCGGTATTGCGCCGGAGGTCCCTGAGCCGGGGGAAATAGTGATAGACCATCTCAAGGTCATTTTTCACGGCAGAGCGGTCGCGGCGCTGATAGGCACCAACCGTCAGATTTTCTTCCGCGTTCAGGTGGCCAAAGACACGACGTCCCTCAAGCGCCTGAATGATGCCCAGTTTACCTATCTCTTCGGCGCCTTTCCGGTCTATCCGGTCATCGTTCCAGGCGATGCTGCCGTCGGTTACCTCGCCCTCCTCGACGTGGAGCAGCCCGGAAATTGCCTTGAGGGTGGTACTTTTACCGGCGCCGTTGGCGCCAAGGAGGGTGACGATGGCACCATCCTCCACGCTCAAGGAAACGCCGTGAAGCACCCTTATCACATTGAGGTAGGTAACCTCAATATTGTTCAGCTTGAGCATATCGGGTTATTCCTAGAGGGGCACGGCCTCTGCCGCACCCCTGTCTTCTCTAACTACTGACCGAACCAGTCGAACTCCTCGTATTTCACCACGGGCGCTTCTATCCAATC
>JBARQF010000230.1:0-2555 GCA_049643605.1 Dehalococcoidales bacterium | reverse complement strand
CTTTTGTAGCATTAGTTCGTGTATATTGATTTCCTTTAATATAATGAAGAGAGGTGGGGTGAAATGAATGATTCAGTCAGACTTCACGCTCGTCCCAGGTTAAAAACACCGAACATGCTCGCCGCCTGGCCGGGCGTCGGGAACGTTGCTTTGATTGTGGCCTCTTACCTCCAGAGAAAGCTTGCTTTCAAAGAGCTCGGTGAAATTGAGCCATCTTCCTTCTTCGACCCCGTCGGCGTGGTGGTCAAGGATAATGTGGTTGAGGAGCCGAAGTTCCCGCAGAGCAAGTTTTACTACTGGAAGAACAAAGGTGAAGGAAGCGACCTCATTATATTTAATGGCGAGGACCAGCCGGCAGCCAGGGGATATGAACTGGCCAACTGCGTCCTCGATGTTGCGGAGAGGTTCAAGGTGTCGAGGATATTTACCTGTGCCGCCGCGATGACCCGAATTCATCATACCGAATCACCCGGCGTACTGGGCGTGGCGACCAGCCCGTCGGCGGCGGCCATTTTAAAAAAGTACGACCTGATAAATGCCGGTAGCCTGCAAATCGCGGGGCTGAACGGGTTGCTGCTGGGAGTGGCCAAGGAACGGGAGATTGAAGGCATCTGCCTGCTCGGGGAGGTGCCGGTGTACGCCACCCGCATTCAGAACCCGATGGCGGCGCTGGCGGTACTCGAGGTGCTGACCACGATGCTCGGCGTGGAGATTGACCTTGACGAACTGGCGCAGTTGGCCGTGGAGACGAAGCTGAGAATGAAGCAGGTAGCCCAGCAGGCGATGGGCGAGTATATCGACTATTTTACCGAGCCGATATGGGAGAGTGGCGAGGAAGAGGAGAACGAAGAGGAGTAATCAGAGGGCAGAGAGCGATGCTGGGCACCAAGGTAAGATTGCGTGAGAAAAAACTAACCGATGCCCGCAGCGATTACCGGTGGCAGGCCGACCCGGAACTGGCTCGACTTGACGCCATGCCCCTGATTAACGTCTCTTTCCCCCGTTATCTGCTTGACTACACGGCATTGATGAGTAATCCTTCCCCGAAACGCCATACCTTTGCCATAGAGACCCTTGACGGCAGGCACATTGGCAACTGCGTGTATTACAACTTTGACCGGGAGAAAGGTGAGGCGGAGGTGGGCATTATGATCGGCGAATATGACTGCTGGGGTAAAGGCTATGGCGCGGATGCCGTGGCCACTCTTGCGGATTATATATTCCGTGAGGTCGGCCTTCAGCGAGTCTACCTGAAAACTCTGGACTGGAACGGGCGGGCGCAGCGGTGCTTCCTGAAATGCGGCTTTATCCCCTGCGGGCAGCTGGTGAAAAACGGCCATCAATTTGTGCTTATGGAGATGGGTCGAGAGAGCTGGGAAAAGGGCAGAACCAGATTAAAGGAGTCGATTTTTTGAAAGCGATTTATACTTCGCCGATAGACTGGCTGGAAAACCGCGTGCGTATCCTTGACCAGAGCAGACTGCCTGATGAGGAAGCCTATCTGGAGCTGGAAGACTACCGTGATGTCGCTTCAGCCATCACAGAATTGAAAATAAGGGGTGCCCCGGCGATTGGGGTAGCTGGAGGCTATGGAATCGCTCTGGGGGCATTAAAAATTGAATCTGCGCAAAAAGGCGATTTTTTGAAGAAGCTGGATGTGGTGATGGCGACAATCGCGGCCACCCGTCCCACCGCCCGCAACCTCTTCTGGGCGATTCAGCGCATGCGTGAGGCGGCTGAGGGTATCGATGACGTGGACGGGATAAAGTCGGCGCTGGTCGACGAGGCGGTGAAGATACACGCTCAGGAGAGAGAGGCCACGCACCGGCTGAGCCAGTTCGGCGCTGAGCTTATTAAGGACAGGGATACCGTTCTGGTGCACTGCAACGCCGGACCGCTCGCCACCGCCGGCTACGGCACGGCGCTGGGCATTATCTTATTTGCCTTTGAGCAGGGGAAGAAGATTAAGGTGATGGCCACCGAGACACGCCCTGTGCTGCAGGGGGCGAGAATAACCGCATGGGAACTGAAAAAGGCGGGTGTCCCGGTCACCCTGATTACCGACTCCATGGCGGGCTATTTTATGCAGCGGGGAGAGATAAACTGCGTCATCGTTGGGGCCGACCGTGTTGCCGCCAACGGGGACACGGCCAATAAAATCGGCACGTACACCCTGGCGGTGCTGGCGAAGGAAAACGAAGTCCCGTTTTACGTTGCCGCCCCCCTCTCCACCATAGATCCCGCCCTCGCCTCAGGAGCGGAAATCCCCATCGAGCAGAGGAAGCCGGAGGAAGTGACCCATATCAGGGGTGTGCCCATCGCCCCGGAAGGCGTTGCGGTGCAAAATCCCGCCTTTGATGTCACCCCCCACCAGTACATCACCGCCATCATCATGGAAAAGGGAATCATAAAAGAGCCGTTCGGGGAGGGGATAGAGGGGAGACATGAGTGATGAAGATAGAAATATAGCATCTGATGGTCACGTAGCAATAGAGTTTGGTTCTTGGGCTGAAGATAAATTAAGTCACGTAGAAAAATACTGCACTAGTTTTAAC
>JBARQF010000229.1:0-2473 GCA_049643605.1 Dehalococcoidales bacterium | reverse complement strand
GTACTAACTACTTCAACAAACCGCTGTAAGCTAAGCCCTCTCTTCAGAACCCCTTCCTGGAAAACGACGGGAACTCGGGGTTCAACACCCGGGAATCCGTTGGGAATGCTCGCGAAGGTTTCGGAATTGTCCTTCTTCTGTTTCATGGTGAAGGGGGCGTGATCCGAGCCTACAGTGCGTACCGTCCCTTGCTTAATACCTTGCCATATTGCCTCTATATCTTCCTGTTTCCGGAGGGGCGGACTGCACATGTACATGACACCGCGTGGGAATCTGGGCTCGAAAGTTGCTTCGGTAAGCCACAGGTAGTGAGTGCAGGTCTCGCAGAAGACGGTGAGGCCTTTTTGGCGGTAGCTGCCGATGATGCCCGGCGCTTCTTTAGTTGAAGTATGCACAATGTATACCTTCGCCCCGAGTGCCTGTGCCATTTCCATACATGTGTAAATAGCCATATTCTCTATCAGGTTTGGCTTAGCCACGCCGTGGTACTTCGGATCAGTCTTGCCCTGGCTTACCAGTTCAGCCTGCAGGCCTTCACCGAGGAGGCAGTTCTCCGCGTGTATGGTCACTATGGCGCCAAGTTCACCAGCCCGCCGGAGCAGGCGGTAGAGTTGCCAGTCGTCAGTAAACCATCCCGCTTTAGTAAAAATTTGAAACGCTTTGAAAGTGGGAATTCCGTAGTTAATGACATCTTCCATGCCACCGATAACACTATCCATATCGCCGGTAAGATTAACAAACATACCTCTGGTAGAATAATCAATCGCGGAGAGTTTTTCTGCTTTTACAAATTGCCTTTTTACTGCCTCCAGAAGAGACTCGTCTTCTTCTCGCGGAGCGTGGTCTACCACTGTTGTGGTACCGCCGATAGCCGCTGCCATCGTCGCTGTATCCCAGGTCTCCGGTGAAGCTTCACCCATGAAATTTATTTCAAAATGGGTATGGGGGTCTATGCCACCAGGAATCACGATTTTACCTGTAGCGTCAATTACTCTCTCAGCTTGAGCGAAAGCCCCCTGCTCCCCTATGGCCGATATCTTCTCACCCTCAATGGCAATATCCGTTTTAAGTACACCAAACAGGCTTACCACAGTTCCGTTTTTAATGATTAGGTCTGCAGCCATCTGCTCCCTCCCGTATAGCTGGATAATCTTAGCTCTAAATGGCCTCTTGAACCTCGGGTATCCTCTATTACTCTCGCACCAGGTCAACCTTAGGCTTAACTGTCTTGTTTACCAAGTTCTTGGGCCACCGACTACTGAGAACCCTGGCCGCCTCCTGTCCCACGCTGACCCGGAGTCGTTTGAAAGCGGCATCCGAGTAAGAAGCGGTATGGGGAAATACCACCACGTTGTCCATCCTGAGCAATGGGTTGTCCGGGTCAACCGGCTCCTGTTCGAAGACGTCCAGGCCGGCGCCGGCAATCTGCTTCTCCTGAAGAGCATTGATAAGTGCGGGCTCATCGATGACCGGGCCACGAGAAGTATTGATAAGATAGGCACCTGGTTTCATCTGTTTGAATTCCTTTTCGCCAAGCAGGTGCTTGGTCTCCTGGCTAAGAAAGGTATGTATGGAGATATAGTCCGATTCCCTGAGCAGTTCTGGCATACCAACGAGTTTGATACCACACTCTTCGGCTTTGGCCTTGTCCACGAAGGGGTCACAGCCGATTACCTGCATCTTAAAACACCGTGCCTTTTGGGCTACCATACGGCCGATATTACCGCACCCAATTAGGCCCAAGGTCTCCCCCCAGATTGAACCCATAGGGGCCTGGGCCTGCTTGCACTCAGCCCAGCGTCCCTGTTTCGTGCCTTTGTCCATGATAACCAGTTTTTTAGCACAGGCAAGCAGCAGGGTTATGGCATGATTGGAGACCTCTTCAAAGCAAAAGTCAGGTACGTTGACCACAAGAATACTATTGTCGGTAGCCGCGTCTACATCTACCGTGTCGTACCCTATGCCGTAGCGGATGATTGCCTTGCATTTGGGCAGTGCCTCCATGACCCGTCGGGTAATCTGAGCACTCACCACCAGCAGGACATCCGCGTCTCTGGCCACTCTAATAATATCGTCCTCGGTGGCGCAATCACCTTCGATTAACTCGGCATTAACACTGGCCAGTTCTTCTGCTTCTTCGGCCAGAGGTGTGCTCATTCTATCTGTCCGTACTACTATCGGTCGCTTTTCTGTCAACTTCTATCTCCTTCCTTGTTCCGTTTACTGGGCGTTGTGAAATGACCGTACATTCATGCCTTCGGTTCTCACACCACGTGAGAGAGCGCTAACTCCTCCTTGTCCATAACTTCTAGAAGTGCGGCTTTGCCTGAGTCTACCGCTTTCTTAGCTCTCTCTATGGCGGGGATAATTTCAGCGGGTTTATCAATTCTCTCCGAATATGCACCGAGTCCCTCGGCTACTTTGCTGTAGTTCCCGGATAAGATATTAACACCGGAGAGCTCGGAGGCCTTCG
>JBARQF010000228.1:0-3391 GCA_049643605.1 Dehalococcoidales bacterium | reverse complement strand
ACTAAACAAATAACAAATTTCTGTAAAAAAGCGGCCGCCCATTATTACCTAAACCGTTCTCAATTGATGAACTTATCGGCATAACTCAAGAAGCAATGCGTCGATAAAATGGCAGCGAAATTGGAAGGAATATTAATCGTTGATGACGAGGAGTCAGTAAGACGGCTCCTCAATAAAAGGCTGACAAACGAGGGATATCAGTGCCTTGAAGCAGCCAATGCCTCACAGGCGCTGGATGAGCTGCGCCGTAAAAAAATTAGCCTGGTTCTACTGGACATCAAGATGCCGGGTAAATCGGGGGTTGAGCTGCTACCCGAAATAAAAGCCGACTATCCTGACACTTCAGCTATCATGATAACCGCGACGGCTGATATGCAGACAGCCGTTCAGTGTATGAAGCAGGGTGCCTACGATTACGTAATCAAGCCTTTTGAACTGGATGCAATAACCATCGGGGTGGGGCGGGCACTGGAGCAAAGAAGGCTGATACTGGAGAACAAGGAATACCAGCAGCACCTGGAGGAGAAAGTCGCCGAGCAGGCGAATAAAATCCGGTCCGCATTCATCAGCGCTATCACCTCTCTTGTTTATGCGCTTGAGGCCAAAGACGCCTATACCAGCGGGCATTCCCAGAGGGTGGCTGAGCTGGCAGCGTCCATCGCCAAGGAACTGCATCTGCCACCAGACAAAATCGGTAAACTGAAACTGGCGGGGCTGCTTCATGACATCGGCAAGATAGGTGTTCAGGAATCGGTGCTGAACAAGCCCGGTCGCCTGACTAAGGCGGAATTCGAACTGGTGAAACACCATCCGGTAATTGGTGAGCGTATCCTGAGGCCGATAATCGAAATCGAGGAGATTCTTGAAGTGGTCCGCAGCCATCACGAAAGGTATAACGGCAAGGGGTACCCGGACGGATTGCAGAAAGATGAAATACCGCTGGGCGGTCGCATCCTTGCGATATCGGACGCCTACGAAGCAATGACATCGGAGCGCCCCTACCGGAAGTCAATGAGTGCTGAAGTGGCTTATGGTGAAATAGAGCGCAACAAAGGGACTCAGTTTGACCCGGAAATCGCCGATACCTTTAACAATATTAAGGAAACGGATATCGCGGATTCAGACAAAGGGAAGCGCAGTCATAAATCATCACCGAACGCCACCTGAAAAGAGTCAGACCATTATCATCGGCATATCATCAGGGAAAATGCCCAGTCGGTCGCCATTATTTACCTTCCTGCTTTGCGATGAGTATCTGCCATTAAGGAATATATTGGGGCCAACCTCATCATCTGATATGCCAATGCGCCGGATAGTATCGGCAATTGAATCTCCTTTTTTGGTTGCGACACAGGTTATTGAATCACGTGACGGGTCCAGGTTGTCGGTAAAGCGCCGCAGCTTGCCCTGCAGGTGTACCTCAATCATGTCTCCTCACCTCTTAGCTAACAAATAAATAGCCTTTGAAATGGCCCAGCCATCACTACCTCCTGCATTTTAAGCATTACCTTAGCCCCTGCTTTATGATTTCGGTCATAAAGCAAATTAGAAATATTTAAACCAATAAACATCATACACTTGACAATTTGTGGTAAAATAACAACGATAAATTATACGTAGTGATTTTTATATTATTGAAAATAAAGTATCGTCAAAAAAAAGGGGGTGATTGCGTTCAACTGGCAGGCAAAAACCAAAATTTCAATTCATCAAAGGAGGTAGAAATGAGTAGGAAAGTATTATCGCTCATTATTGCATTCATCATGGTGACCGGTTTGGTGGTAGCTGGATGTGCCGCACCAGCTCCGGCTCCAGCACCTGCCCCGGCTCCAGCACCTGCCCCAGCACCTGCCCCAGCACCGGCTCCGGCACCAGCACCGGCTCCGGCACCAGCTCCGGCTCCAGCACCAGCGCCTGCCCCGGCACAGCCGGCCGAGGAAGTGTACTGGCGGCTGGCATCATATTTGCCGGAAACAAATCCCTGGGGTGAATCGGCAATACGTATGACGAAGGCCGTTGAAGCCATGAGCGGCGGGAATTTTGTCATTGAGTTCTTCCCGGGCGGCGCGGTGGCACCCGCGACCAAGGAATTTGATGCTCTGGACCGGGGTATCATCGAGATGGCACAGACCGGCATGCACTATAACATGGACAAGTTCTCCACGGGCGGTCTGTTTAACATCATTGTAGCCGGTCCGACGCCTATGGCATATATCACCTGGTACCTTGAGGGAGACGGTGAGGAGCTAATGAACGAGCTGTTCACGGATTACAATGTAATGGGGCTCTCCGTACTGACCATAGGGCGCGCGGAAATGTTCGGCTACAGCAACACACCGCTGGAAACAATGGCCGACTTCAAGGGCCTGAAGTTCCGCACTGCCGGTGACTGGGGAGAGGTCCTCACCGAGTACTTCGGCGCCTCCGTGATTTTCCTCCCCGGTGGTGAAATCTATGAGTCCATGCAAAGGGGAGTGATTGACGCCTTTGAATTCAGCTCGCCGTCAGTAAATGTCCCCTTCGGCTTCAATGAAATCGCCAAATATGCCGTGTTCCCGGGCATCCACGCACCGGGCGTACTCATGCCCGCCCTCGTCAACAAGGATGCCTTCAACGAGCTCCCCGATGGCTTTAAAGTTATACTTGAACATGCCATCCTGGCTGAGTGCCTCAGAAACCATCTGGTTGAATCGGACCAGGATAGCTGGGGGGTGGAACAGCATAGAGAGATGGGCATGGAAATAGTATCCCTGTCTGAAGATGTCCAGAAGGAGATAGAAGTAGCTGCTGCGGATTTCTATGGCAAGCGGGCAGCGGAAGATGAATTCTTTGGCAGGGTCTACAATTCAGCAGATGCGTACAAGACAGCTCTGGGTGAGACAAACACACTCCAGTTCCCGTACTACAGATAGACACACCATTGGCCCCCCGCTCCGGGACCGTTTTCGGGGCGGGGGCCACGTCCTGAAAGATAGTTATAAAATGCACAGTTTTCTTGATATGCGGTTTTACAGGCGAAATTCAACCACGCCATGTATTGCACTAAAGGCATTTATCCTATATTATTATCCAAAGGCCTTTTGAATTATGAGAGCAACGCTGCGAGCCATCGACGCCACCAGCGAGTGGACCGCAAAGATAATAAGCTGGCTTGCCGTTGCCCTGGTTTTTGTGCTTGTCTTTGACGTCGTCGAGAGATACGTATTTGGCGGCGCCACGGTATGGGCATACGAGACCGGCACTATGCTCGGCGCCACCATCTACGTTATGGGCTGGGCCTACGTCTCCCGGATGCGCGACCATATCCGGGTCGATGTTTTTTACGTGCACTTTTCACCCCGGGTCCAGCTCATTATCGACGTTGTCGGTACCATATTATTCTTCCTGCCGC
>JBARQF010000227.1:0-3462 GCA_049643605.1 Dehalococcoidales bacterium | reverse complement strand
CTTGTATGTCGAATGGGCATAGGTGACTTCTACAGGAATCTCGGTGCCGTTTTTTCTGATAATAGATAGTTCAACGAGGTCGGGTATATCCTCCCCACTTAACCTGCTTGCATATCGTGCAATCGCAGCGTCACGGTCCTTGTGGTGGATGAGGTCTGCCATGGATATATCAAGCAATTCCTCGCGTGAATATCCGGTGATATCACACCAGACATCATTTATATATACATGCATCCCCACGCCTCTTTCATCGTCCTGCAACAGGACGATTGCCTCTCCCAGCCTGCCACCCAGTTCCATTACGGCGCGGTACAGCTCCTGGGATTCCGTCAGTGCCGCCTCAACCTGCTTGCGCTCGGTGATGTCACGCATTGAAGACAGGATAACGGTTCTTTCACCGAGCTTGATGTTACGGGACGTTATTTCCACCGGAAATGTGCTGCCATCCTTGCGCTTGTGTTCCGATTCAAACGTGAAATAGCCTTTTTCGAATATATTTTGTATTCGGCCAGGGACTAGGCTCAACAGTTCCGGAGCAACTGTGTCCCTGAGATGCATCTCCAACATCTCTTCCTTGGTGTAGCCGCGGGCGCGGCAGGCGGTGTCATTGGCATATATGATATTTCCCTCAAGGTCAGCGGCAATGATGGAATCGGAGGCGTTATTAAGGAGGTAGGCTCTTAACTGCAGCGCCTCTTCCGCCTGTCTGCGCTTGGTGATGTCGCGTGCGTAAACGATGGTGGCGTTTTGTCCCCTGAAATTTGTCAGAGTCCCCAGTGCTTCTATTGGAATCTCTGTACCGTCCTTCCGGACTACGGTTAACTCCAAAGGGTCACGTATTTTCTCTCCCTGAAGTCTGCGGCGATATCGATTTATGGCGGTGTCTCTCTGCGCCGGGTGAATCAGGTCAAAATAGGACATATGGAGTAATTCATCCCGGCTGTATCCGGTTATTCTTATCCACTCATCGTTGAATATAGGTTGCGCGGCAATCTGCCCCGGCATATCCTGATTGATAATAATGGCTTCTCCAACATCACTGCCGAGTTCAAAGATGGCTTTGTATCTTTCTTCTGATTGCCGTAACTCCTCATCTGCCTGCCTGCGCTCGGTGATGTCAATTGTCGTGCCTACTATTAACGAAGGATTGCCTTCATCATCTCTTATTGCGTGGCCGGTCATCAGGGTTGGAAATGAAGTTCCGTCTTTCTTTTTATGCCATACTTCCTCCTCAATGAAACTACCCCCTGCAGAAAGCCGTTCTCTTAATTTATTTATGACTGGCAGTTGTTCCTTGGTGTAAAACATAGAGTAATTTTGCCCAATCAATTCGTCAGGTGAATACCCGTGCATTTCAGCAAATGACCTGTTTACGTAAGTCAGATGTTCGGCAGTACCTATCCCTAGGCCGAAAACGGCGGTATCAGCGGCGGTTTTAAAATTGCGTAACTCTTCCTCCGCCTGCTTGCGCTCGGTTTCAAGTGACTCCAGTTCGGCAACTCTCTGGCGCATTTCCGCCAGCTCACCAATCAACTGTTCTTTCGTCTTGCCTTTATCCGTTTTCATCCGGGCACCTCCTTTCTGAGAGGTGGTGTTACCAACCTGTCTCCAAGAAAAAGGACACCAGTCACCGCGCTTGCGTAAATTAAGTCCCGGCGGCCCC
Organism: Dehalococcoidales bacterium; assembly: GCA_049643605.1. Lineage (GTDB taxonomy): Bacteria > Chloroflexota > Dehalococcoidia > Dehalococcoidales > RBG-16-60-22 > E44-bin89. The sequence goes on along the minus strand of JBARQF010000227.1, from coordinate 1,799 downwards.
AGTGCCCTTGCACTATATAAGCACCCCCCAACAGGTTCTCAAGGGGTTTTACTATAAACCAATTATCTCATACACATGTATAAGTTTGTCAAATATTTCGCCAATTGGCGAAAATAGATATCCCGGAAGATTGAAAAATAATTACCGGAACGTGGTTTATCAGGCGAGCGAAACGGTATCCTGGTAGCCTGGGGCCTGTGTTTGCCACCCTGTCTGCTCACTGAGAAATGAAGCAAAGCCGAGCGCGGCCTTTTCCTCGCCGTGGGTGGCGAAGACGCAGCGGGGCGGCGTACGCATGTCAGATAGCCAGGCCAAAAGCCCTTCGCGGTCGGCATGAGCAGAAAATCCATCTATCTTGTCGATACGCGCCCGTACCGGATAGGTCTGCCCGAATAGTCGGACCTCTCTAATTCCGTCCAGAAGTAGTCTGCCCAGTGTTCCCTCCGCCTGATAACCTGTGAACAGGACGGTGTTTTCGGGTTGAGAGATGTTATTCACCAGATGGTGCTTTATACGGCCACCTGTCACCATGCCGCTGCCAGCTATTATTACGGTGCTCCCCTTTATAAAGTTGATTGCCTTGGATTCCTCCGCGGTCTGCACCATCTTCAGGTTGTCAAAACCAAAAGGGGAATTCCCCTGGCGTAAGTGCTGCATCATCTCGCTGTCGAAAAGTTCAGCGTGGCGCTTGAAGACCTCGGTGATGCGTATTGCCATGGGACTGTCCAGAAAAACGGGTACCGGCGGGATTTCGTCACGCAGGAAGAGGTCGTTCAAATGGTAGAGTAACTCCTGGCTGCGCTCCAGTGCGAAGCTGGGCACAACGATGTTGCCACCGGCCTTTGTGGTCTCGTTGATGCAGTCACGCAGCTGGGCTTGAATATCGGTATTGCCGTGTTCGGCATGGGTGCGGTTACCATAAGTTGACTCGATGACCACGTAATCTGCCTCATGGAAAATGGCCGGGTCATTTATAATCGGACGGTCCGGTTCGCCAACATCACCGGAGAAGAGGATACGGCGCTTCTCACCGTCCATGGTTATATTAATGGCGATAGTCGCCGAACCAAGCACGTGGCCAGCATCGTAGAAGCATCCATCAACGCCGCCTTTCACCCTGATACAGCTATCGTATTCTACAGCCTCGAAATGGGGTACAACCGCTTCCGCATCCCGGGTCGTATATAGAGGCACTTCCGGATACGGCCCGCGGCGCCCCTCGCGCCGGTGGCGCTTCGCCTTGTAGGCCGCGTCTTCTTCCTGCAGGTGTGCGGAGTCAAGCAGTATAATTTCGGTTATCTCAGCCGTTGCCTGCGTACAGAATATCTTGCCCCGGTAGCCATCACGCACCAGCTTGGGTAACAGGCCGCAGTGGTCCAGGTGGGCATGAGTCAGAAAAACAGCATCAATGGTTTTGGGGTCGAATGGGAATGGGTTCCAGTTCCGGTTCTGATATTTGCGTTCCTGATACAGCCCGCAGTCAACCAGCATGCGGACATCGTTAACTTCCAGCAGATAGCAGGAGCCGGTGACGTTGCGCGCCGCACCCAGAAATGTAAGTTTAGCCTTCATATATCATTAAATCCTTACCTCACGATATGTCTCAAGTGTGCCTGTTAAAACCGCCGTCCGGTGAAGCATATATATTAGTTTTTAGCTTCCAAGCACCTCTTTGGCAGCAAGGCCTATCCGGGCGAAATTGTCCACTACGGTGGCTCCCGCCGCGGCCAGCGATTCCATTTTATTCGAGGCTTTGCTGGCGGTACCGCTGATGATGGCTCCGGCGTGCCCCATCCTTC
>JBARQF010000226.1:0-3077 GCA_049643605.1 Dehalococcoidales bacterium | reverse complement strand
CATATCCGCGAAGCCGGCGCTACCGTCGTGCAGGAACTGGCTTTCACCCTGGCCGACGGGATTGCCTATGTGCAGGATGTCATCGACAGGAAAAAGCTGGATGTAGATGCCTTTGCGCCGAGGCTTTCCTTCTTTTTCGATTCCCATATGGACTTCTTCGAGGAAATCGCCAAGTTCAGGGCCGCCCGAAGGATGTGGGCGAAAATAATGAAGGACCAGTTCAAGGCGAAGAATCCACGCTCCTGGTGGCTGAGGTTCCACACCCAGACGGCCGGCTGTTCCCTGACCCACCAGCAACCGTACAATAATATTGTCCGTACCACCACCGAGGCGCTGGCGGCAGTCCTGGGAGGAACCCAGTCTTTACACACCAATTCTTTCGATGAAGAATTTGCCCTGCCTACGGAATTTGCCGCCACTATCGCCCTGCGCACACAGCAAATTCTGGCGGAAGAGACCGGGGTGATTAACACCATAGACCCTCTGGCCGGTTCTTATTTTGTGGAGGCATTAACCAACCGGATAGAGGAAGAAGCCTGGGGGTATATCGACAGAATAGATAAAATGGGAGGGATGCTGGCGGCTATCGACCAGGGTTTCCCGCAGAAAGAGATCGCCAATGCTGCCTACAATTTCAAACGACAGGTGGATAATCTTGAGAAGGCTGTGGTCGGGGTGAACAAGTATGTGTCTGAAGAAGAATCCCCGATTGAAATTTTAAAGATTGATGAAAGGGCGGAAGCGGAACAGGTTAAAAGACTGAAAGAAGTAAAGAGGGCCAGGGACAATCGTAAGGTTGCTCAGACCCTGCGCGACCTTCTCGCTGCCTGCCAGAGCGAGCAAAACGTCATGCCCTGTGTCATTGAGGCGGTTAGAGCTTATGCCACCGAGCAGGAAATCTGCGAGATATATCGCGAGGTTTTTGGAGAGTATCGTGACCCCGGTTTCTACTAAAGCTGACAGCAGACAAAACCCCCGACCTGTGATGGACGAATGAGCCCAGAGAATAAATTAAGAATCCTGATTGCCAAACCGGGCCTGGACGGCCATGACCGCGGTGCCAGAATCATCGCCAGAGGCTACAGAGATGCCGGCTTTGAGGTAATCTATACCGGTGTACACCAGACACCCGGGCAGATAGTCAGTGCGGCGCTGCAGGAGGATGTCGACCTCGTCGGTTTGAGCTGTCTTTCCGGCGCTCATCTGCACCTGTTCTCCGAGGTAGTGCAGCAGCTGAAAGAAAAAGGGGCAGGCGATATCACCGTTATTGGGGGCGGCATCATCCCCGAAGAGGATATCCCTGCGCTCAAGGAAGCTGGTATCAGGGAGATATTTCTACCCGGTGCACCTCTGGATGGAATACTGGACTGGACCAGAGAGAACGTAAAGCCGGTAAGATAGCTTTCTTCACCCGACAATTTCTCAGACCGCCCGGTAACAATTACTCTTTTATTCCCTTAACGTATCACCGTTCTTTGGCACCAACCGCATATCGGTCTACCTCTGGTTCTTGCATCATCAATTTCATCATTGCGTTGATAGTCTCCAGCCTGCCATCTGCGGTGTGAATTGCACCACACTGAAGGCACCCGATATCACCGTCGGAGCGTACCAGTTGACCGCCGCATCTCTGGCATTTCAGAACACGCCTGTCTTTGAGTGCTAACTGAATACTCATCTCTGCTCCTCCCTGCTAGAGGCCAGTTTACGATGAAAGTTTTAAACAGTATCTAAAAAAACAAGGGGAAATTCTTCATATTTTCTGAATAATTAAGGAAAAGTTCACTTCAGCAGGCGAGTTGTGCTAAAATGCCGTAAGCTCGCTTACCGCAATCTATTTTCACGAGTGAATCCAGCTTTTATACCGGCCACTTAACTCCGGCAGGCTAAAGCGCATCAGATGGCATATAGCAGATAAGGAGGTCGCCTGTGAACGCAGCCGAGTCAACCGAAAGTGAGCATCCAGCCCTTGACCCCATCAGGTTTGAAGTTATCCGGAACCTGATGCACGCCTTTGTAGAAGAGATGGCTGCCGCCCTGGCAAGGTCAGCCTATTCGACAAACATTAAAACCCGTCGCGACCATTCATGTACCTTCTTTGATGCCAGGGGAAAGATGGTCGACCAGGCTTCCGACCAGCCTTCCCACCTCGGCGCCCTTGTTTTCTCCGTGCCGGCGGTGCTGGAGGAATACGGTGTAGAGAACCTTGAGCCTGGAGACGGGATACTGGTCAACGATGCGCACCGCGGTCTGGTCCATCTGAACGATGTATGCCTTATTTCCCCCGTCCATTACCAGGGGAAAATCTTCGGCTACGTGGCCAATGCCGCTCATCATGTTGATATCGGAGGCAGAGCCCCGGGAAGCATAGCCATGACAACGGATATCTTTCAGGAAGGCATAATCGTACCGGGTGTGAAGTTTGTGAAGCGCGGTGAAATCGACAAGGACATGCTGAAATGGTTCACCGCGAATGTGCGTGGCAAGAAGGAGTCCGCAGGTGACCTCAGAGCACAGGTGGCATCAAACAAGCTCGGCATAAGAAGGATAGTGGAGCTGCTGGATAAGTATGGCGCGGATGTGGTGAACACGGCCATAGAGCAGCTCCATGAATACACCGAGCGCAGAGTCCGCCACGAATTACAGAAGTTTCCCGACGGTGTGTTTGAGGGGGATGCGTACGTTGATGAGGATGGTATAACCGATAAGCCGGTATATATAAAGGCAAAAGTAATCATAAAAAAGGGAGATGTGACCGTCGACCTGACAGGTTCGGACCCGCAGAACAGGGGGCCAATGAACTGCACTTTTGCCATGACCTACTCCGCGGCAGCGTACCCCATCCGAGCCCTTCTTCCCTCCGATATGCCCATGAACGACGGCTTCTACCGGATGATTAAAGTCATCGCGCCCAAGGGCAGCGTGGTGGACTGTAAATATCCCGGCGCGGTGGTAGGCGGATGGGAGGTGGCGCAGAAAACGGTGGAAGCAGTCCTCAGGGCCCTCTCAAAGGCCATGCCCGACCGTGTCCCCGCCGAAACCAAGAAGACCATCCTGCACATAGCCTTCGGCGGAGT
>JBARQF010000225.1:0-7895 GCA_049643605.1 Dehalococcoidales bacterium | reverse complement strand
GCTCGTAGGTGCAGACCCCCGTAGGTAAAACCTCGGGTATCGGCGTATCCGCAATCGTCGGGAAGCCGAAGTTAATCGCCCCGGCGGCATTGGCATACCACTCGTCGGTTACGTAGCCGAGGGGCATGGCGAAGGCAAAGATGCGGTCTTTGTTATAGATAAGGTGTTTTCGGTAGTCTCCAGCTTCAATACCACCGAAGGTAAAACCGGCCCTGATGGCAAAGCCGGCGGCAAAGACGGTAGCGCTAATATCGGGGCCAAAGGAGACCAGACGAGTTGGCCACCCAATCTGCACTCCCGATTCCACAAGCTGCTCGGAGAACCTTTTCCCATTATACTCAGCCGACATAAAGATATAGAGGTTCTTCTGCTGCAATTCCTGAGCGATTTTCACTGCAATCTCATTGGTTGGGGCCGCACCGAGAACGGCGGCGAATCCTGGGGCAGTGCCGTCAACGAACTCAATGCCTCTCTTTCTCAGGATGATATCATCGGCGGCACCGAGCCAGATATTATTATCAGTGATATCTTCTCCGGTGAGGTAGAAGTCAGGCTGCTCGAGATATCGAATCGCTTCAATTATTTCCTCGGCGAAAAAGGTGACCATGCCGGCATCGAGGGCGGGAGCAAGATAGGGCAGGGGGTGCTTTTCCCTGACCGGTGGCGGCAGCAGGGTGCGACACCTCTTCAGGATACGCTCCATATCGCCAACTTTTTCCACTTTCTCACCCAGGATACCGTATATCACCGGCAGATAGTAGGCGGTGTTGGGAAAGCCGACGGGTTCGTTGGCGCCCCATTTGTCCATCGCCTGCTTCCATTTCTCTTCTGCCTGCTCGACAATCTTGTACGCACCTCTGATTGCGGCGGAAGCGATAATCTTTGACATATTTTTTAACCCCCTTCTATCATCACTCTAGCGCTTAGACCGAATCCAGCTCGCGCCTCATCTCCATATCGTAAAGGACGCGTTCTCTGGCTTTGTCAATGCCCAGGGCCTTGCGCTTTTTGTCAATATGTTCAATCATAAGCTGGGCGGCTTTAACCGGGTCAGTTTCAAAAGCCCACATGCCGCCGTACAGCTCCTCCATGTCCTTGAAGAGGAAATCCGTTACCTCTTTGCTGCCGGTGGTCGGCCAGGTCACGCCGAACACGGTGAAGACACCGGAGCTGACGAAGTACTGGCCGATGGAGATGGCTTTTTCGCTCATCCATTCCGGCGCGGCACCGGCGGCGGGTAAATCGCTGATGTCGTCGCCCAGACCACCATCTTTAACCATGGCGGTAGCCGCTATCAGGATACGACTGTTGTCCACGCAGGAACCCATGTGCAATACCGGCGGGATGCCCACCGCTTCACAGACTGAAGCCAGCCCCTCACCGGCATATTGTGCCGCTGCCTCAGGAACCATGAGCCCGGCCATAGCACTGGCCATGGCGCTGCAGCCGGTCTGAATTACCAGCACGTCATTCTTTATCAATTCTTTGACCATGGCAATGTGAGCTTCATTATGGGCGGAGCGGGCGTTATTGCAGCCGACGACGCCAGCCACTCCCCTGATTCGGCCATTGATGATATTGTCATTCAGCGGCCGGTAGGAGGCGCGGAACAGGCCACCCAGCAGGTAGTTAATGGTTTCATGGCTGAACCCGGCGATGAGGTCGTGGCGCTCCTGGGGGATGCGGATGTTCTTGCCTCGCTTGGGGAAGTTCTCAATCGCTGTCTTAACCACCTCCCTGGCGCCTTCTATGGCTTTGTGCTCGTCAAACTCGATATGCATCGCGCCGGTAATCTTGGCTTTGGGCGAGGTGGTGATAATCTTGGTATGGTAGCACTGGGCAATGTCAGGCAGGGATTCCATAATACACTGGACATCCACCACCATGGCATCCACCGCTCCGGTAACCAGCGCCAGCTCTTGTTGCAGGAAGTTGCCGGCCAGGGGCACTCCGTGACGCATCAGTATCTCGTTGGCCGTGCAGCACATGCCGGCCAGATTAATTCCTTTGGCCCCTTTGGACTTGGCCAGCTCTACTGTTTCCGGCTCTTGAGCGGCGGCGACAATCATCTCGGAGAGCAGCGGTTCGTGCCCGTGAATGACCAGATTTACCTCATCTTCCTTGAATACCCCAAGGTTTACCTGGCTCAGAACGGGAGACGGGGTGCCGAAGAGGATATCCTGCAGCTCGGTGGCAATCATGCTGCCACCCCAGCCGTCAGCGATGGAAGCCCTGACCCCCTGTTTCAGCAGGTTTTGGTAGTCCTGGTCAACCCCGACATGAGTTCGGTGCATTACCTCCACGATTTCTCTATCAATACCCCGGGGAGCAACCCCTTGCTGTCGCCACAGTTCCTGGCGCTTCAGCGGCGCTCTCTTCAGGAACAGGACTTCACCTTCCTGCCTTCCGAACTCAGCCAGCGCTTTCTCACCGATGTCAACGGCTATTTCATTGTTACTGCGGTCTCCAATCTCAATGCCCCATTCCAGGGCCAGTGCCAGCAGTTTCTGCTCATCTCTGATGAGATAGCCAGGGGCTTCTCCCTTGGCGGCCGCTAAGAAGAGCTCCGCCACCCCTCGCCCATGGTCGGAGTGGGCTGCCGCCCCGCCGGCTACCATCCGGATGAAATTACGGGCGGCGATAGTTTCACTGGTAGCCCCGCAGATGCCCCGCCGCTTCCGCTTTTCTTCGGGCGTTTCTTCTTTGCCTTTCGGTAGTGGCACCCGGCAGGGTCCCATACCGCAGTTTTTGCAGCAACTGCCCACGGCGCCGATGGGACAGGGCTTCATCTGCTCGGCTCTATCAAAAGCAAGATTAACCTGGTCGACGCTGGCTTTATCGATTAGCTCAAGACTGGCTTTGTCGATACTCTTTTTGGTCTTTTCCACTTCTTCAGCCATTATACTCTCCTCACAATCCTTGATTTTATCTTAGCCGGCGGTCAATTCAGCCATCATGTCATTGACAAGTTTGATTGACTCGGGGTGTCTCATAATCAAAACGTCACCGCCCGCCAGGAGCAAACACAGGGCAGACATGGCCTCAAACAGAATGCCCCTCTTTTTATCGTCCCCCATCTTGGGGTCATTGTCGTCGGATGCCTTGGCTTCCTTTATCTTCCAGACCTCGCTGGCGATATTGCAGATAATGGGAAATTGGAGCTTGTCATCCTGCTGGGTCAGCGCGGCCATTCTCATCCGTTCCATGACGGAATATGCGTACTCAATGCCGTAGCCGATGCCACTGACCGTGGGGTCCATGACAATCAGCTCGTCGGGGACACCGAGGTTGCCCAGCAGAATATTGAGCTGTTTGGCCAGGTTGATATCAATCGGCGATGAAGACACCACGGTATGCTGATAGCCAATGGCGGCAGCGCCGAGCTGCTTGTGGTCGCCCTCTTCCACCGGGCCGATTATCAGGTTTTTCCCGTGGCAGACTTCGGAAACCTTGCGGAAAACCTCAACGTCTTTATCATGGTTGGCGGTGCCCCAGACGATAAGCGGTACGTCAATGGCGTCAGCGACCTTCTTGACGACCTCGGTCGCCTCATCGGCACCGCGGTCAAGGCCGTTGGGGTCGGTGCTGACCAGACGTAAACATATCATCTCTGCCCCGTAATCGTCGATGCACTTTTTAGCCCAGGCGGCAGGGTCGTCGGTGACGCCGGCAAAGGGCTCCAGAGCTGCTTCGGGCCATTCCTCGGGAGGTGAGTCGTAGACCTCCATGGCGATTCTGGGCAGGCGCGGCATATCGCCTTCAAAGAGATAAAACGGGTAGCAGCTCTCTCCGCCAACGATGACGGCTTTATCACCCGTGCCCAGCTTGATTTCTTTAATCTTACCGCTGTAGGTGGTTTTTGGTATCTCAAATGCCATTTCTGCCTCCTTTTCCTAGGCCGGAGTCTTTCTCTTTTCGCTGCCGAACCATTCTTCTCCGTACCAGTAACGTTCCGCAGTGCTCAGATATTTAAGTTTTTCCGAGCGCTCTCCCAGTTTCTGCCGCCACCTCCCCATCTCCTCGCCCTCGGGCTTCCCTTTTTCATAGGTTTCCCCGAGCACTTCCACCTTGTCGCGATTAGGGGCACTCACTTCCTTAATCTTATATTCTTCCATAATTGCCTCCTTCTAAGCCAGGCCTGCGGCCAGCCTGGCTGCTTTTACCGTGTTCACCATAAGCATGGTTATGGTCATCGGCCCGACGCCGCCGGGTACCGGTGTGATGGCGCTGGCCTTCTCTTTTACACCCTCAAAGTCAACGTCGCCAACCAAAATGCGCTTGCCCTCTGCCGTTGTACCGACCTGGTTCACACCGACGTCAATCACCACCGCTCCTTCCTTGACCATATCGGCGGTAACGGCTTTGGGTCGGCCGGCGGCCACTATCAGTATATCAGCCCTGCGGGTGTGAAAGGAAATATCGCGGGTACCGGTATGGCAGATGGTGACGGTGGCATTGGCCCCCGTTCTTTTCTGCAGCAGGATATTGGCAATCGGCTTGCCGACGATATTACTTCTGCCAACGACGACAACCTCGGCACCTTCCACCTGCACTCCAGACCTGATTAAGAGTTGCTGGATGCCGTGGGGAGTGCAGGGTAAATAGTCGGGTTCCCCTATCATTAATTTTCCCACATTTACCGGATGAAATCCATCCACGTCCTTTTTGGGATTTATGGCGAAGAGGACTTCCGTTTCATCGAGGTGTTTGGGGAGAGGGAGCTGCACCAGGATGCCGTGTATCCTGGGGTCTTTGTTCAGACGGTCAACGAGTGCTAATAATTCATCCTGAGTGGTCTCCTCCGGCAGGTCGTGGCGTTCCGAGTAGATGCCGAGTTCAATTGAGGTTTTTTCCTTCCCCCCCACATAGGATTGTGAGGCGGGGTCCGCACCGACCAGCACGGTAACCAGACCCGGTACCAGGTTGTGCTTTTCTTTGAGCCTGACAATCTCCTGCTTCAACTCCTCGCGGATTTGCCTGGCTACTTCTGTCCCGCTGATAATCTTGGCTGTCATTGCATACTCCTCTATTGCGTCATTGTCGCCCGGGATTTATTCTGTAGCAGTTTGGCCATCAGGGTGTCAACCGCATTCGTTGCCCGGCACTCGGGCAGGTCCAGGAGGGGTTTCATCGCCATGTCAGATTCACCCACGGCGTTGTCCAGGAGGATAACAGCGGCTGGTTCAATTCCCAGTCGGGCCAGTTCCTCTTCTACGTGCGGGTCTATACTGTCAGGTACCATATTTATAATCACCGACTGCCTTTTCACTACCAGCTTGAGTTCAGCCACCAGTTCTTTGACGCGGGCGATGGTGCGGACGCCTTTCACCGAGTGGTTGGAGACGAGCAGCAGCTCATCTATGTTCTGTGTGGTGCGGCGGCTCAGGTGCTCCATCCCCGCTTCGTTATCCAGAACAATGTACCGGTAGTTACCGGTCATACTGTCCATGAATTTGCGCAGGAGCAGGTTGGGGTAGCAGTAGCAGTCTGGACCTTCACCCCGGCCCATCGTTACCAGGTCGAGTCCCTTGCTCTCAACCATAGCGTCATTGAGCTTGATTTCCAGGTATGCTTCCTTGGTCATCCCCGGCGGGATATTGATTTTTTCTTCATTAAAGGTGGCAATGATGGCGCCAATGGTCTGCCTGACGTTCAGGCCCAGGCTCTCACCCAGATTGGCATTGGCGTCGGCATCCACGGCCAGAATCGGCTCCAGGCCATTCTTTTTAAGGTAGTGGACTACCAGACTGGCTACGGTGGTCTTGCCACTGCCGCCTTTGCCGGCAACCGCAATATTATAGCTCAAACTTTAATCCTCTCTTTTTGGTTGTTATTCGACCCGCCGGCCAGCCTTTTGCTCACCGCGGGAAATTCCTCAGCGTTGGTGTGCGGCAGGAAAAGCGCGGCCACGTAATTATTCATGAATTCCACGTTCTCACTCAGCTCTAAATTGGTCATCATCTGCGCCACTCTGCGGGCATCGTCAAGCAGGTCCGTGGAGAAAGATGTCAGCCTGGCGCCCAGTAGTGACCCGTTGCCGATGAATATAAACTTGTCTTCGGGCAAATCGGGAAGCAGCCCGATGGTGATGGCCCTTCTAATATCTATATTGCTGCCGAAGGCGCCAGCGATTATCACCTGGTCGAAGTCACAGCCGCCAGAGCCCACGCTTTTACACAACGTCTGGCAGCCGGCATACATGGCGGCCTTGGCACGCATCAAATTATCAATATCTACCTCGGTAATCACGATATCACTGCCGGTCTGCGTCTCCGGTGCCCGGGCCAGGACATACTCGTAGCCATCGGTGCCCGGTCTGACCCGCTTGGTAGGCAGGTCGCGGTTGTATTTGCCGTTCTGCCCGATGACGCCGTTCTCAAGCAGTTCGGCGACCGTATTTATCAGGCCCGAGCCGCAGATACCTTTCGGCTTGGCGTTGCCGATGGTGCCGATTTTCGGTTCGAAGTCGGCACGATTGATTTTAACATCTTCTATGGCGCCCTCGGCGGCAATGATGCCATGCTTGATACCGCCGCCTTCAAATGCGGGACCTGCGGAGCACGAGGCGGTGACCATCCAGTCTGAGTTGCCAATGACGATTTCCCCGTTGGTTCCGATGTCCATGAAGAAGGTCAATGTCTTTCTCTGGTGCACGCCGGCACCAACGATGCCGGAGACAATATCCCCGCCCACGTAGCTGGCCACCGCCGGGAAGGTGAAGAGATGGGCGTGGTCGCCGACTTTTATCCCCAGCGAGCTTGCCGGAACGGGGGGGAAAAAATTGGCCACGGGTGTGTAGGGCGTTAACCTGATGTGCTGGGGGTTGAGGCCGAGCAGTATCTGGGTCATGACGGTATTGCCGGCAGCCATGATATGGCTGATGCGTCCTGCGTCAACCTTGCTCCGGGCCTGCAGTTCCCCGATGATGCCATTAATGGTGGCGACAATTGTTTGCTGCAGCTTCTTCAGGCCACCTGGTTTCTGGCAGTAGGCGATTCGGGTGATGACGTCTTCCCCGTAGCTTATCTGCCCGTTGTAGGCCATGCTCTCGGCAACAACCCGGCCGCGGTTTAAATCAAGCAGCTGCCCGCAGACGGTGGTGGTGCCGATGTCAAAGGCCAGCGAGTAGTGTTTATCTCTCGTGTCGCCGGGCTCAATGTTTATCACTCGCGGCCGGCGTCTGTCTCCGGCCCTCGGTTTCGCCGCCGTAACCAGTGTTGTTACCGTGGTTTTCCAGTTGCCGTCACGCAGGATATTGGCCAGCTTTTGCACCACGTTAAAATCGATGGACAGGTTGCTCAGATGGTAACGCTGCCTGAGACCCCTGAGCAGCCGGGAAAGGTCGCTGGTGTTGTCATCCAGCGTGGGCGGCGGCAGCTCCACGAAATACTTGCTCAAAGGGGGCACAAACCGCCAGCCGGTGGCGATGATTTCAGAAACGCGCTTCTGCTCCTGGGCCAGGACCGCTTTTTCCAGCCTTGACTCTACCGGAACGTATACGGATAAATCGGAGAGAACCCGGGTCTGGCAGGCCTGCCTGATTCCTTTGCGGAATTCCTCGTCGGTGATTTTGTCAGTTCGGGCGGTCTCTACGTCGCCTTTTTCAATCTGTACCTTGCACGTGCCGCAGGTGCCCGCACCGCCGCAGGAAGCGTAAATGCGCACCCCGGCGGCAATGGCTGCCTGCAGGAGGTTCTCTCCCTGGTCCACCACAATTTCTACATTGTCCGGGTTGAAGTGGACCTTGAATTTGTTCTTTCCCGCTGTCTTGGTCATCTACATTATTATAATTATAGTTAAATTATTTAAAAGAGTCCCTGAACCTTGCCCGTATTAACGTCGACATCAACCCTGCGGAAGGCCGGGTCGGAGCTGGTGCCGGGCATCAGGCTGAT
>JBARQF010000224.1:0-5940 GCA_049643605.1 Dehalococcoidales bacterium | reverse complement strand
GAGCTGCTGGTGGCCCAGGCCCCCAACTCCCGCGCCATTCAGGACATGGCCGTACGTTGTGGGGTTAAAGAGGTCCGCTATCCATTTCGGAACGAGGATTGTGTTTTATGAGGACGCTGCGTGCGGGTTTGCACCGAGGTCTGGCAGGCCCGGGCGATTGGCTTTGTCGGGCGGGGCAAGGACCGCCACGTGGACTACCCCTTCGGCATCCGGCCCGATTTCTGCAAGCTATGCGGCAGCTGCGTCCAGCTTTGCCCTATGACCATCACTCCCTGCGACGGCCCCATGAAACCAGGGGAGGAATATTTCTGCGGCAAATGCGAATCGCAGCTCATGATCGCCGAACCGACGCCGGACAGCTGCGTGTGGTGCAAACTGGGCGAAAGCGTCGGCTGCGGGCGCTACGCCTAGACAGGCTAATTAACACACCCCTTAGGCATACAATTGCGGATTGTAGTTCTATCCCCGGCCATTGTCAATATTTCAAAAGCCCCGGATTCTCAACGTGGCAATCCGCCCTACAGGGAAAGCTGCGAGAGGTAACTTGTGAGGCGTATCCTACTCTTTTCAGTCCCGGCGAGCCTGGATTTGTGATATGGGGAGCGTGGGGCATTTAATAAGTGTGGCCGCAAACCCGGCAGTGACAGTATTCTCTGGTTCGCATGTTTACCTATCTACTTTTAGTTACCCATACTGTTAGGCGGTCAACCTTAGTTATGGCGACTTCATCCCCGGGTTCAAATTGGCCATCTTCTGATACTGCCGTCCACAGTTCACCCTCAATGAGGACTGTCCCCTTGGGATTCAGAGCTGTCTTTACTTCGGCAGTCCTTCCTATCAAATCTTCTCTACCAGCAGATACCCGGCGGCGGTGGGCTCGAATCCCCCAAACAATTGTGATAACAAAGAAAGCTGCAATTGCAATTGCAAATATGACAACTAGCCACGGATCTATTTGAAACAAATTGGCGTAGTCTATGTATGGAGACTTAAAATTAGCGTTATTAAACCAGGAGGCGAAAAAATCGGCCAATTTTTCTAGCATGTTATTCATCTGCTGCAGACGCAGTACCTAGCACTATAACATATCACTCTTATCTTTTCAATACGGGAACCGGCCTGTGAAAACGTGGTGCTGCTGGCCTGAGCCACGGCGAGCCCAGATTTGTGACGTGGGAGTAGTGGGGTATACCAAGCTCAATATTCAGGTTTACCATCTATCACATTTTTGAAATGCTGATATTCGAGCCCACGCTGCTCAAGTTGACTACGCGGCCCTATCTTGACTTGAAACTTGAGAATAGGCTTTTCAGAAAATAGTATTCGACAAGTACCATCACTATTCTGAATAAAAGGCTGAAGCCAATAAGGCTGTCCTTCAGGCTGTTCTTGCCAAAATTTATTAAACATAGAATTGGAGGCGTAAGTAAAATGCTTACAAAATATAAATTGAACGACAAACGGTTGAGGTTCTTTACCGTATTTTTCAATCTTTTTCATTTCTTCTATTTCAGAGAATGTTTCTTTAATTGTATGCCTTGCCAAGTTTGGATATATAAATACAAAATATCCATCATTGACGGTAACAAATGATAAGCAGATATTGTTCTCCCTATCTTCTTGATAGTCATAATTCCAGCGTCGGAGTAATTCAAAGAATTCATGGGCATAAGATTCAATCTTAAATACAGGACCAACTACATTCAGTTCCCTTTCACCTCGAGGAACAGGAGACGCGAAACCCATAGATACCCATTCTTGACCAATATCCCATTTAAAATCAGGTAGCGGTTGCCAATAAAATATTGTATAAAGAAACACTGACCTCTCAATAAATTGCTCAACGGCAACGATTACTATTGCTAACACTAACTCAAAATACCATATTGGCATAAAGCCTATACTACTAACTATGGCCATTACCGTTACTGCCCTTAGAGACCATTTAACCAGCTTTTCATACTTCTCATGGATAACTAGACGTGGAATACCACGTTTCCAGCGCAATGTAATTAGCGTCTTTCGTCTATTATGCCATCGTAGTGAACTGGGTTTTCGTTTATCTTGCTCGGGCATTGTTTAATCAGACTCCTTGTTCAACAGTATTATAACACCACCATGCGCTCCTAACCCCTAAAAACGTGCCATGATAGAAGCACAGACGTGAAATAAAAGAGGGGAAATGATAGTAAAAGTGTAGTCTGGCTCCCCGAGCTGGACTCGAACCAACAACCTGGCGGTTGCATAACCTACCTGGTGTTTACTTGAGACTTCAACGCGACATACAAAACCGGCGGTTTTTTGGACCTGTCTAGCTTGAGCGCAAACGTCCCCGGATAATCCTTTATAAGCGATTGTAGCTTGGGGTGTTTGTACGTTCGGGAATCAAACGCCGAATCCAATTGTCGAAGGGCGCTACCCATTGATGCCAAGTGAACCCATTCCTCTTCCTTCGCAGCCATCTCAAATCCTTGAATTAGAAGAGGCAGAGGGTCAGGCGTATCAACCTTCTCTTCTATTTTCGGCTTTTCATCTGATTTCTTTCTTGGTTCCCTGGTTACGACCAGATTCTCGCAATATATAAATTGGTTGCAGGCGTTCCTAAAGGCTTCCGGAGTCTTCTTTTCTCCTACTCCAATGACGAAAAGCCCTTCCTCCCTGATTCTTGTCGCCAACCGTGTGTAATCACTGTCGCTTGAAACGATGCAGAAACCATCGACATCATTGCTGTGGAGCAAATCCATCGCGTCGATTATCATCGCGCTATCCGTTGCGTTCTTGCCGATCGTATACCTGAACTGTTGGATGGGCTGAATCGAGTGTTTATGAAGCGACTCCTTCCAACTGTTCATGTTTGTGGTAGTCCAGTCTCCGTATATCCGCTTAATCGTTATCAGGCCGGCTTTGCTGACTTCAGCCAGGATTAGGGGAAGCAGAGACGCCTGAGCATTGTCGCCATCAATCAGGACTGCGAACTTCTCTTTCTCAGATCGCTCACTCACATTACACCTCTCTGCTTATAATCCGGTGCCTAACAATTAATTATACAGCATAAGTTTCTGTATAGCATATCAAAATGTACAATACCTGCGGTGCGTACCGCTTACAAATCGCCCGTTTCGCGCCATAATAACGACCCAGGCCTGAAATAAAAGAGGGAATAAATGATAAGGAAGGGGAATACTTGGCTCCCCGAGCTGGACTCGAACCAACAACCTAGCGGTTAACAGCCGCCCGCTCTACCATTGAGCTATCGGGGAGTGCTTGGAAAGCCAGCTTTATTATCGTAATTCTGGCAGGCAAAGTCAAGGGAGTTACGCCTGATTGCCGAACGACCATATGGCGAGCAGAATCATCGCCGTCCCGAAGGCGGCCAGAATGCCGATTTCATTCCAGAGCGTCAGCGTGTGCCCGAACAGGCTGATGTTATACATTGCGTCCGGGGCCGCACCGAGCACCACCTGGCGGATGGGGGCAATGCCGTAAGTGGCCGGGTTGATCTTCACCAGCACGTTCATCCATTGCGGCAGGTCCTGCAATGGAAAAAACGCCCCGGAAAGAAATATCATGGGGAACATCAGCATCTGCATCGTGGCCTGAAACGCTTCCATGGAGCGGATTCGGGTGGCCAGCAGAACGCCGAATGAGCCCAAAGACATGGCCAGCAGGAACATGAGCGGCACTAGCGCCAGCACCGTACCGATGGATAAGGAAACGCCGATGAGCGGGGCAAAGGCGAGTATCAGCAACCCCTGAAACGAGGCAATGGTGGCTGACCCCAGCGCCTTGCCGGTGGCGACGGCGGCACGGCTTATCGGCGCCACCAGGACTTCCTTGAGAAAGCCAAATTCGCGGTCCCAGACTACGGAAATCCCGGACATGAACGAGCTCATCAACACCGTCATGCCGATAATGCCGGGAAAGATAAACTGCGTAAAGTCGAGACCCTCACCGAGCATGCCCATTCTGGCGCTGAGCCCGCTGCCGAAGACGAAGAGGAACAGGAGAGGAAAGGTAATTGACCCGAAAAAACGCAACTTATCGTGCCAGAAGCGCAAAATATCACGATACCAGATGGTATAGATACCACGCAGTTGATTCATGTCATCCTCCTAGCGCCGCGAACGGCGGCCATGCTGGCGAACCATTGCCTTGAATGTATTGCTGACGTCCTCTTCTCGTATCTCCCTGCCTGTGAGCTTGAGGAACACGTCATCGAGGCTCGGCCGGCGCATACTCACGCTCAATATGTGGGTGCTGAATTCGCGCAGGAAAACGGGCAGAAATTCCTCCCCGTTGGCGACCTCAAAGCAGAGGCCATCACCGTCATGCCGGGCTTCAACCTGGTAGCGGGTCCTGATTTCTGCCACCGCCCGGTCATTATCGTCGGTCTTCAGCGATATTATATCCTTGCCCACCATTCGCTTCAGTTTTGCCGGCGTGTCCATGGCGATGAGCTTGCCCAGGTCAATCACGGCAATGCGGTCGGCATTATCCGCCTCATCCATGTAATGAGTGGTGAGGAAAATGGTTGTCCCTTCCTGTCGCCGCAATTCCAGGATATACTCCCACATACGGTTTCTGGTCTGCGGGTCGAGCCCGAGCGTCGGCTCGTCGAGGAAAAGGACTCCGGGGTGGTGCAGCAGCCCTCGCGCCAGTTCCAGACGCCGTTTCATCCCTCCGGAGAAAGTCTGTACCTTGTTATTGCGTTTGTCCCAGAGCTCCATCATCCGGAGCATTTGTTCCATGCGCGGCTCGCGGACGGAGGCAGGTACACCGTAAACGAGGGCGTGAAAACGGAGGTTCTGCAGAGCGCTGAGCCTCTCATCAAGGCTGGGGTCCTGAAAGACGAGCCCTATTTGCTGGCGCACCTGGCTCTGCTTATGCACCACGTCCAGACCGGCAATGCTGGCCCGACCGGAAGTCGGTTTGGTCAGTGTGCAGAGGATATTGATGGTGGTGGTCTTCCCCGCCCCATTCGGGCCAAGAAAGCCAAAGATTTCCCCCGGCGCCACGTTGAAGCTGATGTCGTTGACCGCCACCAGGTCGCCGAATTTCTTGACCAGGTTTTCTACTTCAATGATATGTTCACTCATATTAAATCAAGCCCGATAGTATTCTAACATTTCAGGCTTGTCGTTGTTTAGTCGCGGCAAAATACGTTATTATTAATCAGACAGCTTTATCGGGAGATTCCAGAGTTAATGAGAGTGAGATACGGTTACCCGAATGACGGGATAAGTCCAATATTAGTAATAATTGTAGCAAACCTGTTTGTCTATGTGCTCATCTTTATATTGGGGATAGTATCGCCATCACTAACCGAGAGGATATTTCTGGCTCTCGCGTTGCCGATGCCGCAATATTTTGTGACACAGCCATGGACGATAATCACGAGTATGTTCCTGCATACCAGATTCTGGCACATATTCGCTAATATGTTTACCCTTTACTTTTTTGGCAGTGCTTTTAATAGATTAGTTGGCGATAAGAGATTTCTACTCGTTTACTTTATCGGTGGTATTGTAGGTAACATATTTATGCTGCTGCTAGCCGGGTTTGCGCCGTATTATGTAGCCTTAGGTGCCTCCGGCGCCGTGTTCGCTCTTGCCGGCGGACTGGTGGTGTTAAGGCCGCGAATGTCGGTGATGATTTTCCCCATACCCCTACCCATCCCGCTCTGGGTAGCGGTAACAGGTGGCTTCCTGCTGCTCTCCTTCATGCCGTCGGTCGCCTGGCAGGCGCATCTTGGCGGGCTGGTAGTGGGACTGATTGCCGGCTATATTTTCCGCAGAAGGTGAACACTTTTTCTTTTAGCTGGTAAAGCAGGTAAGCTATCTCCAGAATCGAGGAATGACCCGTCCCGAGCGCTTCATATACTCACGGTACTCGTCCCCGAACTCATTAAGCATCACCTTTTCCTCATGCGGAACGCGTAAC
>JBARQF010000223.1:0-10664 GCA_049643605.1 Dehalococcoidales bacterium | reverse complement strand
CTGCCAGACCTTTGCCGGCAGGGAGCAGGCCATCGCCAACCTGCCCGGTTCTACCTTCGCCATTGAAGCCGAGGGGCCAATTAAACAAGCCCTCACTGAAATCGCCAAAGCTCTTGACGGCGACTGGGTCTACCTTACCTCCGAGGATAAAGCCCTCTATCACGCCGCCGCTTGTATCGCCTGCAATTACTTCTACACGCTGGTGAGCACCGCCACCGACCTCTGGCAGAACTTCGGCAAGACATCTGAGGAGGCGACCAAAGCCTACATCCCGCTCCTGCAGGGCTCGGTGAACAACATCGCCAAAATGGGTTTCCCGGGCTGCCTTACCGGGCCTATCGCCCGCGGAGACGTCAAGACGATTCAGCGGCACCTCGCCGCGCTGAAGAAATCTGCCCCTGATATATTACCCCTCTACCGAGAACTGGGGCTCAAGACCATACCAATCGGCATCGCCAAAGGCACCCTCAGTGAAAGCAACGCGGAAGAGCTGCGCACCCTGCTTGAGGGGCCATAGCCATAAATGTAACCTCGTAGTTTCAATTTAGAAAAAGGGGGAAGCAATGAAGGTAACCGGCGTCAAAACGTATCTTTATCATGGACATTTCAACTGGCTGCTGGTCAAGCTGGAGACGGACGAAGGCATCGAAGGCTGGGGCGAGGCCACCACCCAGTCAGCAGAAATGGCCACACAGGCCCATGTCCATACCATCGGCGAGAATTACTTAATGGGCAAAGACCCGCGGCAGATAGAGCTCCACGTCAGCACCCTGATGCGTAACAGCTACTGGAAGCCGTCATTCGTGATATACAGCGCCATCAGCGGCCTGGAGATGGCCATGTGGGATATCTTCGGCAAAAGCCTTAACGTGCCTGTCTATACCCTGCTCGGTGGCGCCTGCCGTTCGCGACTCAAGATGTACCATAACGGGTGGTGGTTCGGTGCCAAATCATACGATGACTACGCGCGGCTGGCCAAAGACATGGCAGACAAAGGCGCTAAGGCGTTGAAATTCGACCCGATGCAGGGGATGGATACCTTCATCGATACCACGGAGTTCAACCGGACGGTCGATACCATAAAGCTGGTCAGGGAAGCTGTCGGCGATGAGGTTGAACTGATGATAGACGTTCACGGCCGGCTGAGCCCGGACAACTCTATCCGGCTGGCAAGGGCTGTTGAACCTTACCGCCCTTACTGGTGGGAGGAGCCCATACCCACCGACGCCAGCCTGGACGACCTGGCCCTGGTCGCCCGGTCAATCAATATACCGGTCGTTGCCGGCGAGCGCATCTACACCCGCTGGGGCTTCCGCGACCTTTTTGAGAAACGGGCGGCATCGATTATAAACCCGGACATTGCGCACGAGGGGGGCATACTGGAGACGAAAAAGATTGCCGACATGGCCCACGCCTACTACGTGAGCGTCAACCCGCACGACGCCAGCGGCCCGGTACTCACCGCCGCCAGCATACAGCTGGAAGCGGCCATCCCGAACTTTCACATCCACGAATTTTTCTCCATTGACATTCCCTTCTATGAAGAGGTGCTCAGGGAAGAGTTCCCGGTAATAACAGAGAACAATTACATAGAGTTGCCGACCAAGCCCGGCCTGGGGATAGAGATTGACGAGGCAGCACTCAGCAAACGGCCCTATAAATATGTAGACCTGGGTGCCTTCTGGGCAACCCACGACGACTGGCGCGAGGCTACCGACCGCAAATAAAAGCCTTAAGCCTTGAATTTGGAACGATGAAACTTCAGACGCTCAAGATATGGTTTCTGGTCGCCATAACGCCCGTTTTTATGGCGATTATCGCCCGCATGGTCTGGGAACTGGTGGCCAACTTTTCCACCAGCGGCCTGATTATGTCAATTATGGTCATTATCGCGCTTCTCGGTGTGTTTACCTTCATGTTTTACTTCATCCTCAAGCCGAACCTGAAAGTACTGAACAGCCTCCCCATCTGGATTGCCGGCGCGGCGATGACGACCGGCGGCGTGATTGGCGCCGTCATCCATCTCATACGCTTCCTTCCGTCATCAGAGTGCGAACTGCCCTGGAGCCTGGTTATCGCGCTGCTCTACTTCACCGCCTTGCTCAATGCCTACTTTATACTGCTCTGGCATATCTGGTCGCTCTGGAAAAAGAAACGCCGGAAAGAATAAAAATGGACCGAGAGAGATTCGAGTGGCTCGTGGCCAAAGCCATTGACGACCTGCCCGACGAGTTCCGCGAACGCATGGATAACATCGACGTCGTGGTGCAGGACGAGCCGACGCCTCGTCAGCTGACCGACGCCGGCCTGAAGCGCAGCGAAACGCTGCTGGGACTCTATGAAGGTGTGCCGCTGACCAGGCGAAGCCGCTCCTACGGCATGGTACCGCCGGACAAGATAACCGTCTTCCAGAACCCGATTGAGTCCAGGTGCCGCAGCGAGACCCAAATCCAGCGGGAAGTACAGCGGGTGGTGATACATGAAATCGCGCACCACTTCGGCATCAGCGACGCCAGACTGAGACAGATGGAGAGGGATAAATAATATAAAAAATTGTTATTTATCTTTAAATAGCGCTAACCTATCGCCCGTTTTTCCGTTTTATATATAGATTAAATTATAAACAGGAGATTTATACCGCAAATGAATAAAATCAGGATGTCTATCGTCAGCATTATTCTGGTAACTTCACTTCTGTTGGGCGGTACCGCCTATGCTCAGGAAGAAGAATTGCCCGATCCCGGAATTACGCCGGACAGCCCCTTCTACTTCTTTGACACATTCGGCAAGAAAATCGGCCTCATGTTCACCTTCGGTGATGAGGCCAAAGCGCAGAAAGCCCTCGAGTATGCCGAAGAGAGGCTAGCCGAAGCCAATGCCATGGCGCTGAAAAACAGGCTGCAAGAGATGAGTCAGGCAGCGGGTGAATACGACCAGTTTATGGCTACGGTTAACGAACGATTGCAGGCGGCAGTCCAGCAAAATGCATCGGCCAATATATCGGAAAAAGTGGCACTGGCAACGGAAAAACATCTGGCCGTCCTGGACAAAGTCAAGGACAGGGTACCCGAGGAGGCTAGAGAAGCCCTTAATCAGGCCCGGGAAAAATCGCTCAACGGGCAGCAGAATGCACTGCGCGCCCTTGCCAGGCATAGAGTAGAGAGAGCCGCCGAGATTAACCTGGACAGCATCCAGAATCGCCTGCACAGAGCCCTGGAAAAAGCGAGTGAAAACGCCACTGATGAAGCGGGACATGCTATTGAAGATGCGGAAGAGCTGCGCCGGTTTGGCCAGGAGATTTCAGAAATCGCAAGAGGGCTCAGCGACAATACTACAACGGTGGATGAACTCGTGGCCAAAGCCACCGCGGTACATCTGGAAGTCATGGCCCAAGTTCACGAAAAAGTACCCGAGCCAGCCCGGGAGGCTATTGAAAAGGCTATGGCCAACGCGCTGGAAAATCGCGAACAGGTCATTGAGCGACTCAAAAACCGGGCGGCTCTGGGTGATATAGCGGAGGACGTTCCGGCACTGCAGCAGGTCCAGGCTGAGGTAATGGAGAGAATACAGAATCGAATCCAAGAGAGGCTTCCGGAAGAAACTGACAATCAGTCCGCCGAACAGGTTCAGGAAAGAGTCCGAGAGCAGCTTAAAGAAACAGTGCAGGAGCAGGTATCAAATCCGAATTCAGAAACCCCCCGAAATATCAGTTCGGCTAACGCAAGCGAAGTAAATAAGAGTAAGGGAAGATAAAAGCAGCTCTTGCCTGAGGTCAGACTTCAGCCTTCAGCATTCAGCTCTTTGACCATGTACTCGCCCAGCGAGCGATATCCTGATTCGGTACGGTAGTACTCGCGGGCGCCAACCCCGCTCAGCACCAGCACCTGCTTTGCCTGAAACTCCTCTGCCGCGATTCGCTCCGCCTCCCGCAGGAGCGCCCGGCCTATGCCTTTATGCTGCGCGGCATCCAGTCGCTGCCCGGCCAGCGGCACCTCAGGGCCGAAGATATGCAGCTCCCTGATTATGGCCAGCTTGCCACTACATTCCGGCCCCAGAACCGCCGCCGGTTTATCCTGAATCCGCAGTCGCAGCAGGCCGAAAAGCGTTTCCGTTTCATCTTCGAAAGAGAGGAAAACCTCCCGGCCGCCGGATGCCTCGTAGTCCAGTCGTTTCAGATGGGGTTCACCTATCTCCCAGCCATCCCGTGCCCGATGCCCGTATTCACGACAGCGGATGCACCGGCACTCCAGCCCGCGCGCCTGCAAACGCTCTCTCAACAGGCCCCGCAGGGAGTCCTTCAGACCGCCGGTTATAAACTGTGGCGGTATGTCGCGCAGCACCCGGGAAATCCTGACGTAGCCGGGCACTATCGCCTTTATATCCACGAGCAGATTGACCATGGTATCGAAATCATACGGCTGATAGCGCCCTTCCTGATGCCATTTCTCCAGCTCGGTTCCCTCTACGACCATCGTCGGGTACAGCTTCAGCCCGTCCGGCCGGAATCTGGCGTCCTCAAATAGCTTCCTGGATAGCTCAAGGTCTTCCTCAGGACTAGCTCCGGGAAGCCCGGGCATCCAGTGATAATAAACCTTGAAACCGTGTTCCTTGAGCAGGGAAGTAGCCCGAATCACATCCTCCACCTGATGCCCCCTCCGCACCAGGCGGTATATATCGTCGCTCAGTGTCTGCACGCCAAGCTCCACCCGCGTGGCGCCAAACTCGAGCATGCGCTCAATCTCCTCCTGTCGGCACCAGTCGGGCCTCGTCTCGATACACAACCCGGTGCAGCGGTGCCCGGCGGTCTCATTGAGCTTCTTGGCCTCCTCCAGCGTCGCCGACTCCCGCTCATTCAGGGCGTCATAGCACCCCTTGATGAACTCATACTGATATTCCGGCGGTTGCGCCAGAAAAGTGCCGCCCATGATGATAAGCTCCACTTTATCAGTGGGATGACCCATTTCCCCGAACACGCGCAACCTCACCGCCACCTGCTGATAGGGATTGTAATCGTACCGTCTGGCCCGTAAGACGGCCGGTGATTCCGGTGTATAGCTGCGCGGCGTATTGGCGAAAGTCGGGCAGTACAGGCACTGCCCCGGACATTTGATAGGCCGGGTCATCACCGCCACCGGCGTCACCCCGGATATTGTCCTGGCGAGTTTTTTCATCGTTGCCCTGTTATAATATAGTATCAATTTCAGTTTATCAGATTTACGCTGATGGCAACAGTCAAGGACGTATTCAACCAGATTGCGCCGAGCTGGTATAACTTCCGGCACCGGTCAATCTTCAAACGCGAACTGGAGGGCCTGGCGGAGCGGTGGGGAGGAGGCCGGCTGCTCAACCTGGGCTGCGCCCACGGCCCCGATTTCCTGCCCTTCCAACGTGACTTTGAACTTTACGGCGTGGACATAGCCACGGAAATGCTCCGTTTTGCCCAGAAGTATTCGCAAAAATTCGACTTAGAGGTGCACCTGGCCGCGGCCGACGTCCGCTTCTTGCCTTATCCAGACAACACGTTCGGCCACGCCATCTCGGTCGCCACGTATCACCACGTCAAAGGTAAGGCCGATAAACTGGCCGCGCTGCAGGAGCTAAAACGCGTGCTGAAGCCCGGCGGCGAAGCCCTGGTTACCGTCTGGAACCGCTGGCAGCCGAGGTTCTGGTTAAAAGGCAGGGAAGTTGCGGTGCCGTGGCGAACCAGAGAGAAGACCCTTTACCGTTATTACTACCTGTTCTCTTACTTTGAACTGGAAAAGCTGGTCCGTGAAGTCGGCCTGCAGGTGCTCAAGGCCTTCCCAGAACATGGCTACCGGTTCCCGATAAAATATTTTTCCCGAAATATCTGCCTCCTGCTGAAAAAAACTTAACCGATATTCAAAAAAAGGTGTATGATATAAATATGCTAGTAAAAATCAAATGTCCTGCCTGCCAGACCGAGGGCAGTTTGTCGCTGGTCGAGTCAAGCTATGAGGGCCCGTACAAGTGCTGGAAGTGCCGGGAATTCTTCACCATTACGCTGAAAAACAATAAACTCACGTCGTGCGAACCCCTCAGCGAAGAGGAGTTTCAAAAGCAGCAGGAAATCAAGGCCCTCCAGGAAAAGTTCAACCGGCAGTTCCCCGGAAGACAGGATACGGGCTAGTTCCTGGCCGTTTGCCAAATCATCCCCTCAGTAGCTATACTGTTAGTTACCGTTTCACGCCAGCCGGAGCATTTATCGTGGATAGACGCAGCGCCGCAAATAAACGAAATAGGAGGCTCCCGCCGATTGCCGGGCTTATTGCTAATAAGCTCTTTTCGAGTGTTCAAGTAATCTAATTATTTAAATAAAAGGAGGACGCTATCATGGCCAGAGTAATCAACATGGTGGCCACCGAATGCCAGCCGGAGGTCGAAGAAAAATTCAACAAATGGTACAACGAAGTTCACGTCCCGCTGCTTTTCAAGTTCCAAGGGATGAAGAAGGTAACCAGGTATAAAATATTAAATAAAACTGACGAGCTCCCAACCTATATCTGCATCTACGAATTTGATAACCCGTCCGAACTCCAGTCATATTCGGAGAGCAAGGAACTGGCTGACGCCAGGGCGGAAATGAAAGAGAGCTGGAAAGACGGCGGGTGGGAGATAAAGTGGCGCGCGCCGTATGAGGAGATGAAGACCTGGGAAAGGTAAAATACCCACCGCGCTTATTAATTTTAAAGGCTTGTTTGCCCCGGAAAACGCCAGAATGTTAAAATAAAGCTTGTCTAACAGGCATGTGGGCCGCTAGCTCAACTGGCAGAGCAGCTGACTCTTAATCAGCAGGTTGAGAGTTCGATTCTCTGGCGGCTCACACTCAAATTCCCCCTCTTTGAATGTCCCGTCCTCCCCTGTTGCTAACATTTTGCTAACGGGCGGGCCCTCACCCGGCCCGGGATTATCTTCATCATCCCCGTCCCTGACCAGCTCCGAGAACACCACCTGGTCGAACTTCTCGGCCGCGGCCGCCTGGTTTCCGGGTAAAACGTGACCGTAAACATCTTACGTCAATTCAATTTGAAGCTAAAAACAACTGGCAGCGGCTGGATTCTATCATTAGCAGCAATAGCATTGACTTCAGTGATGAAGGGAATACTATTGATCTTACCTTAGGGGTGGCGCATAGACGAAGAACACTACTAAAAGGAGGAACATAATATGTTTGCACGTGTAGCCTCATTTCCAGTCATATTTTCTAGCTCTAGGTGATGCGCCCAATTGCCGCTGCATAAAACTGACAAATCTTCCTTTTTTATAATCACCCAAAATGACGGTTTTATTACCTGCTCTAATTTCAGCCCCTGCCCTTAGCCGCGAATTCTCTGGCTGCATTCAAGAACAGACCCGAAACGGTCCCCTCCCACATCACGTCGTCGGTCACCTTCTTACCCGCAGTATGTATCTGCTCCGTTGCCCCCTCAATTGCTCGTTTGACCTTCGGATGGTCGAACTGGCCCGGTACCTTCATGTCCAGAGAGATGTCATGCACACCGAACTTGAAAAAGTCCAGCCCATCTACCATCAGAATATCTGGTAAGTTACGGAAGCCTTCCTCCTCCTCTATCATTCCGCAAATAAACATCTCCTCGTTAGCACGGCGCATATGCTCACCAGGTGGTTCGTAGGTGCCATAATAATCGCCACGGGCGTTGCCGTAGCTGCGCATACCCTGAGGAGAGAATAGGCATGCTCCCACCAGTTGCTCTGCCTGAGCTCTGGTTCTTATATGTGGGCCTATAATACCCATGGCACCTCTAACTATGAAGGGCAAAATAGTGGTGGGCTCGATATTGACCACTCGCACGATAGGAGTTACCCCAGCTAGTTCCGCCGCCCGGCACATCGTCTCCACATCGCTTAAAGAGAAGGAACCATGCTCACAATCCACGAAAACGTAATCGACCCCGGCCATCCCCATAAGTTCCACCAGGTCAGGTGAGCAAAACGGTATCTGAAGGCCAACCACCTTCTCTCCCTTCTTAAGCTTAGCCAGCATTTTATTAGTACGCATCTTTTTCCTCCTTTTGCTGATAAACCTGGACTGCCAAGAGGCACTCAAGCTATTTCAACTTTTGTAGATCCGGCTTTAACTCCCTGCTCTCGTCCTTTCTACACCATGTAACCACTAAGACAGTCTAGTTCCGCACTACGTATTTAAGATATTATACTTTATTGTTTTTTAACGTGTTAAGTAACGATTTCAAAGAATAATAAATAGTCTGGACTTGTTGACATATAGCGAATGGGGAGTTTAGCATAGCAGTTGAAATGACAAACCAACAAAATACTGGACATAAGTTATACTGCTACTAACTTAGTGAGGGGGTAATCAATTCATTAACTATAATATTACGGAGGAAAACAAATGCGACTAAAAGACAAAGTGGCCATCATAACCGGTGGCGGAAGTGGCATCGGGCGGGAAACCTGCAGGCTCTTCGCCAGGGAAGGAGCGAAAATCATGATTGCCGACCTGATAGTTGAAGAGGCTAACAAAGTAGCTGATGAGCTCAAAGCCCAGGGGCATCAAGCGATGGCTATGAAGACAGATATAACCAGCCTTGACGAAGCTAAACAACTGGTTGACGCTACCCTGGATAAGTATGGCCAGATAGATATACTGGCTAATATCGCCGGGGGGTCAGCCGGACCGGTTATCAAGACAAAGCACAGCCTCTTCGCCGAGTCAACCAAAGAGCGCTGGGAAGATATGATTAACCTTAATCTTTACGGTGCCTTCAACTGCACGCGGGCAGCAATCAATCACATGATAGAAAGGCGCAGCGGTAAGATTGTCAGTTTCGCCTCTACTGCCGGGATGATTGGCATGCAAAAGGCAGCTGAATATTCGGCGGCCAAGGGCGGTATCATTGCCTTTACCAAGACATTGGCCAAAGAGGTAGGGCAGTATGGTATAAACGTTAACTGTATCTCTCCGGGCGTAATTGGCAGCCCCCGTGTTCAGCAGATGCCTAAAGAAATGGTTCAGCAATGGCTGGAAGGAATCCCTCTTGCCAGGTTGGGTAAACCTGAGGAAGTAGCTGATGCGGTATTGTTCTTAGCTTCAGATGAATCCAGCTATATAACCGGTGAGAACATTACAGTAGCCGGAGGTCTACCTCTGGGGCCAAAAGGGTATTAGTGTAAATGTTCAGCATGAGCTATTACCGGTGGCTTGGTAAAATACTGAAATTCGAGGAGGCGAATCTATGTGAATGGGAAAAATCTGATGATTCTGATGATATGATAGCCGGGTTTTGTTAGTAAGAGCAGTTCTTCTACTCTCCAGTGTGTTTGAGTTACTCTACTATAAGATAAACAGGAGGTGATTTTAGATGCCGTGGCCAATTGAGTATTTTCATTATATTCCAGCACCATCAAGTATCATTGAAATGATGCCCGGGGCACTGAAGGCAATGACGCAATGTGCTGCCGTGAAACCAGGCGAAAACGTTGTTATCGCCTGTGATACGAATAAATTGCGACTTGCCGAGGTACTGGCAGCCGCAGCTTATGCCGTTGGTGGGAAACCAGTTATTGCCATGTTCCCCCCCACTGGCGCTCACGGCGCTCAGGTGCCCAGGCCGGTCGTTGCCGCCTGTGCCCAGTCGGACGTATTCTTTCTACCCACGAGCTGGTCAATGACCCACACTGACGCGCGAGTTGAAGCAATTAAAAACGGGGCGAGGGGCTCCACCATGTGTGAGGTAACCGAAGATTGCCTGTGCACTGGCGGAATCTTGGCCAACTATGAAGAAAATGATAAAGTCGCCCGTAAACTGGGTGCCATCCTTTCAAAAACGAAGACCATCCGAATCACTTCGCCGGCAGGCACTGATATCTCCGGGGACGTTACTAACCGTCCAGCCCAGTATGAAACGGGGCTGTTTCGCGAGCGTGGTCAGTTTGCCGCTTTGCCTAACAGTGAGCTCAATATCTCTCCAATCGAGGGCTCAACCGAGGGAGTTTTCGTGGGTGATGTCAGGCTCATGGGCTACGGTGTCCTTCGGGATGAGCCGGTTACTATTCGAATTAGCAAAGGTAAAGTTGTGGAGGTGACTGGGGACAAACCAGCCGAATACCTTCAGCATACGTTGGCCTCGTTCAAAGACCCCACCGTATATAATCTGGCTGAATTTGCTATGGGGCTCAACCCTTTCAGCCGTGCCTATGCCACCAACCTGGAGGACTTGGGGAAGCTTGGTTTTGCTCATCATGGGATAGGCAGCAACTACGCCATCGGGGGCAACGTGTTAGCACCCTGCCATATTGACGTTATCTATAAAGATGCCACTATCGAATTCGACGGCAAGGTTGTGCTTGACAAGGGCAAGATTCTGGTTTAGTTAAAGGTGAGTCGTCAATAAAGAGCCCCCCTGTTTTCGCCTATTAAGGTTCTTTCTGGTAAATCAGCCGGGAAAAGAGGTAAAGGTGATGGAGCCAAAAAAGGTTAGTTTTATTGGTCTGGGGGAGATGGGAGCCTTTATGGCTAAGAACCTGGTAAAGAAGGGGTTTGAGCTTACCGTTTATGATGTGGCGGAAAAACCGGTAAAGGAACTGCAAGCCCTGGGTGCTAAAAGTGCCGCGACCTGTAAGAAAGCAGCCGAAACAAGCGATGTAATCATCATCATGGTTCG
>JBARQF010000222.1:0-8234 GCA_049643605.1 Dehalococcoidales bacterium | reverse complement strand
ATTCCTCCCAGCATAATGCTGGTTCTTTACGGGCCAATGGCGGAAATTTCAGTGGGCAAGCTGTTCATGGCCGCATTTATCCCCGGCCTGGTCCTCTCCGGCCTATACTGCAGCTACATCGCCATTCGCTGCTTTTTCCAACCCAGAATAGCGCCGGCAGTGCCTGTTGAAGAACGGAGAGTGCCTTTTCTCAAGAAAACGACTCTGCTGTTTACCTCTCTGGTGCCGCCGGTGATACTTGTCCTGTCCGTGCTGGGCAGTATTTTCTTCGGCGTAGCCCCGCCCACAGAAGCCGCCGCGGTGGGTGCCTTTGCCGCCATGCTTCTGGCTCTTGCCTACCGCCGGCTTACCATTAGAACCCTCAGGGAGGCGGCATTCGAGACGCTGAAAGTTATCAGTAAGGTAATCTTCGTCGCCGTGTGCGCTTTCATGTTCGTTGGTGTTTTCCTGGGCCTGGGTGGTGGCAATGTCGTCAAGGAGATGGTTTTATCTTCACCCGGCGGACGCTGGGGCGCCTTCGCCGTCGTCATGTTCGTCGTCTTTATCCTCGGAATGTTTATCGACTGGCTCGGCATCCTTTACATTATGGTGCCAATAATATCACCCCTGGCGCCTGCCCTGGGTTTCGACACGCTGTGGTTTGCCATGATGATTTGTGTTAACCTTCAGATGTCCTTGATGACTCCCCCCTTCGCTCCTGGCATATTTTTCCTCCGGGGTGCAGCCGACCCGAAGCTAGGCGTGTCTATGTCAGATATGATTCGAGGGGTAATCCCATTTGTTATCCTCATCATGACCGGCCTTGGCCTGTGCGCAGCTTTCCCTCAACTAATCCTCTGGCTGCCGGCACAGATGATTAAATAGCGCCGGTCAAGCGGCCTACCTGCGCGGTCTGCGCCACGGTAAAGGTTGGCAAGGATATTAAGTTTTGAGCAGTTACTACCTGTTCACTATATTCTGCGGATGACCAGAAAAGAAGGCCGTTATATTATCCACAGCAATTTCCAGGATGTTGCCCTGGGCCCTTGCCGTGTTGGCACCGACATGAGGAGTCAGTACGGCATTTTCTATGCCGAGGAAAGGGTCGTCCTTGCTGATTGGCTCCTCATCAAAAACATCCAGGCCGGCTGCCGCCAGTCTCCCGTCCCTGAGCAATTGAGCTAGAGCCGGGTTATCAACCAGTTCGGCGCGGGCGGTATTCACGAAAATAGCACCCCGTTTCATAGATTCCAGCAATTTTCTCGTAATCATCTTTTCCGTTTCCGGCGTATGTATCACGTGCAGGGTGACTATATCCGATTGCTGGAAAAGTTCCTCAAGCGTAACGAACTCCACGCCGTGCTTGCGCGCCCGTTCCGGGGTGGGGTGTTGAGTCCAGCACAGGACACGCATGCCAAATGCCTGCGCCAGGCGGGCAACTTCGGCGCCGATACCTCCCAGTCCGACAACACCTAATATCTTGCCTTCAAACTCGGCGGTGAAGTCCCCTTTTTCGTATATTCCCCGGTGAATCTGGCTGTTGAACTGGGCGATGCGCTTGGCGCAGCCGAGTATGAGGGCCATAGCATGGGCGGCGACCTCCCGGTCTGCATAGTGAGGCGTATTGGTAACGGCTATCCCCATGCTGCTGGCTACGGACAGGTCGACGAATTTTCGGGGGGCGGCTCCCAGGAAGGAAATAATTTGCAGCTTCGGACAGGATTTGAGCACTTCGACAGGCAGGTCCCAGTTTAAGATGATTCCGTCAGCATCCTGAACTCGCTGTAAATAGCCTTCAGATGTTTCCGCACGGTCATTGAACCAGACGAACGTCCCCAACGCTTCGAGCTTTTTCTCTGACTCGGGCGTCATGAGCTCTCGTATCTCAGCCGTCCCATCAGGGCACACAATTTTCATCGGGTCGCCTCAATTTACAGAAATGCCGCTCGTCTTTTTATGGCTTAAGCCCCGCTATTATTGGCTTTATGATATCAAGGGCTTTGTCTGCCTCTTCAATAGTTATAACACAGGGTGGACAGATGAACATCCTGTTCCCCCGCCAGCCAATAACTCGGGTAAAAATACCCGCCTCGAACAGGTCCGGCCATAATTTATCTTTCATCGGCTGGTCAATTGGCTCTCTGGTCTTCTTATCTTTAACCAGCTCAAGCGCTTGAAAAACACCGCGACCGTCAGCATATCCGACGCAGGGCAGCGGTACAAACTCAGCTTCGAGGCGTTGTTTAATATGCTTGCCTACCGTAGCAGCGTTTTCAGCAACTTTATCTCTAACATAGATATCCAGAGCCGCGGAGGAAGCTGCCGCAGCGATGGGGTGCCCGCTGTAGGTAAAGCCATGAGCCAGCATATTGTCCTTTAACACATCGTAGACCTCGTCACTGAGAGCCACTGCGGCAAAAGGCAACGCCGAGTTGACAATCCCCTTGGCCATGGCCATCATGTCGCCTTTAACACCCCAGTGCTCACAGGCGAACATTTTACCCGACCTGGCAAAGCCGGACATAACCTCATCAACGATGAGCAGGATATCGTATTTTTTACAGAGTTCAGCCACTTTGGGCCACCAGCCAGGTGGCGGCTCAATGACGCCCGCCGCTCCCATTATTGATTCCGCAATGAAAGCGGCTATACTCTCCGGCCCTTCGGCTTGAATTACTGACTCCAGGTAATCAATGCTTGCCTGACCGCAGTCGGGAACATCACCAAACATACAGCGGTAGCTATACGGCGGAGCCACATGGACAAAACCTGAGGATACCGGGCCAAAGGGATTCTGGTTGGCGCCGCGCCCCAGGCCAGTCACATTCGTCGATATTCCAGCCGAACCATGGTAAGAAGCGTAAAGGCTGATGATTTTATATTTGCCGGCAAGCCCTTTCCGGCTCCAGTAGAAGCGGGCCATTTTCACTGCTGAATCTACCGCCTCGGCACCGCCCGAAGTGTAGTGAAAGTGATTCAGGTCTCCCGGCGTCAGTTTGGCGAGTTTCTGGCTCACGTCGACTATGTACGGATTGGTAACGCCGAAGAAGGTGGTCACGAAGTCTATCTCGTTCATAGCTTTCGTCACGGCATCGATGATTTCCTGTCGCCGGTGGCCCAGATTGACGCATATCAGCTGCGACGAAAGGTCGATATACTCCTTGCCCTCGGTGTCCTCCAGGTATATGCCATGGGCTTTTTCCATCACTATGCCGATATTCCGGCCAACGGTGTGCATGCCATGTACCACGTGCTCGGCGTCAGCTTTGAGAAGTTCCTGTGTTCTTTTACTGACCATTTCTGTTCTCCTTACTTTAGAATTAGCTATTTTAATGACTTATTTAAGTCATTGGCACTACAGTCCACAGGTCACAGGCACCGGTATAACCAATGAGTTCATTCTGCGTCTTCCTGCCTGACGAAACCTCCAGTATTAAGTCAAACAATTCCTGGCCAACGCTTCTGACGTCGGTAATGGTTCTCTCAATATCCACCAAATAATCCAGAATGTCAAAATATTTCTCGAAGTGGTCTTTCTTGGCGGTTATTTTAATGACCGGCACGAAGGGAAATCCATACGGGACGGCACACTCGGTGGAATAGGTAATGACATTACATCCGGCGGCCGCAAGCCCGGTTAATGATGGGATATCATGGCCTGGAGTATCAATGAAGAACAGGCCTTCACCCCTGGGAACCTCTCCATATCCTACAACCTCCATTAAAGGTTTGGTCCCACCCTTACGAATGTCACCGACCGACTTTTCCTCAATAGAACTTAATCCTTCCGTAATATTTTGGGGGTCGGGATTAGAACCAAAAAGGTCGTAGCCGCTGGCAATTAATCTATCCTCGTAGTCATGGACTACCTTCAGCATCTTCTGTTTTACTTCGTCGTTCACCGCTCTGGCGGCAATAATCTGTTCGGCTCCGATGACCTCCGGCGTTTCACTGAAACCGCCACTGCCGCCATTTTCAATGACAAAATCAAGCGCTGTACCCTGCGCAGCATTGGTTACTATGCCTGAGAGGGGAGTTGAGCCGCCGCACTCAACACCATGTCGCAGCAGCGATACCGGCAAAGGCTCTCTTTTTATTCGGGAGGCGTCACCGGCCATTTTCTGGGCGATGTTCATGCCTCTTGCTATAGCGGCACGTACGCCGCCTGGCTGGTGGATTGCACATACATCAACAGGTTTGCCGGATTCAGCAATGCCACTGGCAATTATATCTGGCTCAATACCCGGATTTTCACAACCAGCGCTCACAACGAGCACCCCAGCCAGATTGGGATTTTTGCCAAGGCTAATGAGGGTGCGGGTTACCACTTCTTTGTCGGGGGAAACCAGGGAGCAGTTTTCTCTGTGGGTGAAGGGCACACAACCGGCCACTTCTTTCGCTATCCAGTTGGCCGCATCCGATGTACAGACCCCGTTTGAAATGATGCCGATATAGTTGCGCGTCCCGGCCAGGCCATCTTTTCTGGAATAACCTGAAAACTCCATCTACTTTACCTATTTGTTTCCTTTCAACCGAAGACCGGTCATATTATGGGTGTGGACGTGCTGGCCTTGCTCAATATCTTGAGTGGCTTTCCCGATGACCACGCCGTCTTTTATTATCTCCTTACCAGCGTTAATTGGGGTAATACTGAATTTATGCTGATAAGGAACTGGGCCGGTTATTTTAACCCGGGTCTCCTGGCCATATATCTTTACGCTTGCTCCCGATTTCAGGCCCACTAAGGCGACGCCAATATTATCTCCGGGATTCAGCACGACCGCTTCTATCATCTTTTCTCTCCGCTGTGCTTGCAGGTAATTTATTATGGATACCTTGAATTAAAAAGTATATGAGCTATTCTAGAATAAAAGTAAAGAGCCAGTCTACTCCAGGGAATTGTACCATATCTGGAAAACG
The DNA here is from genome assembly GCA_049643605.1 of Dehalococcoidales bacterium. Taxonomy (GTDB): domain Bacteria; phylum Chloroflexota; class Dehalococcoidia; order Dehalococcoidales; family RBG-16-60-22; genus E44-bin89. The sequence continues at coordinate 3,335 of JBARQF010000222.1, read as the reverse complement.
GGCTTGAAAGGAATCATAATAAATTGTTGCGAGAGAAAGCTGTTTCTGATAAAGTAATACCAAATTTTGATTAAGGTCAGCATATTTTTGCTTACAGGGGGTAGATGATGTCCGAATTAACCGGCTCTGATATGCTCATACAGTCTTTAGCCCATGAGGGTGTGGAAGTGATTTTCGGCCTCCCTGGCGAGCAAATAATGGAGATGCTCGACTCTGTTGCCAGACAGAAAGACGTGCGCTGGATTTCGGTGCGCCAGGAACAGACTGCAGCCTACATGGCCTTTGGTTATGCCCGGACCACCGGGAAAATCGGCGTGGCTCTTGTTGTGCCCGGCCCCGGTGTGTTGAACACGGCGGCCGCCATTGGCACGGCGTATGCCACTTCTACTCCGGTTCTATTGATTTCAGGGCAAGTTGGGACCAATGATCTGGATAAAGGGGGTGGGGCAACCCATGAAGTTGCCAGGCAGATGGAGGTGTTCCGACCTTTAACCAAGTGGTGCTATTGCGTGCGCCAGGTAAATGAGATTCCATGGGCGGTACGGAAAGCGATGTGTGAGCTGAAGTCCGGGCGGCAAAGACCTGTAGAACTCGAAATTCCCAGGGATATGCTCCAGGCTTTCGGGCAGATGGACGATAGCAAAGTTCCCGAAGCGGTCCCCGTAGCAAAACCGGAGAAAGGCCAGATTGATAATGCTGCCAGTCTTCTGGCTAACGCCAAGAAGCCGGTTATCTGGGCAGGTGGAGGGGTTATATCTTCTGACGCCACCCGGGAGCTGACACTGGTGGCCGAGAGATTGAATGCCCCGGTAATCACCACCCCGGAAGGGAAAGGGGCTATCCCGGGCGACCATCCGCTATTATTAGGCGTATTTTATTCCGGGTACGGCCCGGTTCCCTGGACTTTTCCTCAAGCGGATGTCATTCTGGCGGTTGGAAGTCGTTTGTATTCTACACCCAAAGCTCCCATATCGTTCCGAGAGGACCAGAAACTAATACATATAAATGTGGATTCGGCTGAGATAGGGCGAAATCACGATACCCATCTGGGAATCGTGAGCGATGCTCGTAATGCGCTAGAGCTTCTACTTGAGGCTCTGCCAGAAAAAAGTAAAAGCACCTGGAAATCGGAAGATGTGGCTGAGATTCAAGGCAAAGCAAGGAAGCAATTAGAGGATGTAGCGCCTCTTCAACTGTCTCTGGTTCGTATAATTCGTGAAGAGTTAAAAGCAGATGATATTTTAATTCCAGGGGTCAGCAACGTTCCATACTGGGGCCATCTTTCCTACCCGGTGCTGAAGCCTCGCACATACCTTAACAGTTCATACTTTGCTACCCTGGGTTATGCTTTCCCTACGGCCCTTGGCGCCAAAGTAGGTAATCCAGACAAGCGAGTCGTATCGCTCTGCGGTGACGGTGGATTCATGTATTGCCTGTCGGACCTTGCCACCGCAGTACAGGAGAGAATAAATATTGTGGCCATTGTCTTCGTGGATAACGCCTATGGGGCCTCAATCCGTGACCAGCATCTCAGGTTTGAAAGCCGGGTCATTGGCACTGAATTGAAAAACCCGGATTTCGCTAACGTAGCCAGGACTTTCGGTGCCGAAGGAATTAAACTGACGAATCCTGAGGAACTGAGAGGTGCGCTGAGGACTGCGCTTGAGAAAGATGTGACGACGGTAATAGAAGTTCCATTACCCACCATGCAAACGCCATTTTGGTAATATAGAGCCGGATTTTAACATATCACAACGCGCAAGCGACGTGTAATCTGCAGGGACTTATCGTAAACCAGGGCAGGGCGTTACTTTGCCCTATTCTTCTTGAGAAAGCATACCGGTTTGATGGCCTTTTGTTGTGGTTTTGTCGCTGGTCAGATTTGCAAGGCGGCGGTGGATGAATTAGAATGCCCCCAAGGGAATTCGAATCCCTGTTGCCGGCTTGAAAGGCCGGTGTCCTAGGCCTCTAGACGATGGGGGCACACGAACCAAGTATAGCAGAAACAGGCTCGGCGGGCAAATGGCGGTTGGCTTCTTTCCTCATTATTGGGAGTAAACCTCGTACTATGGAAACTAAATCTGCTGAATCAATAAAAAAATCCAGAAAGAGGCGACTTCTCTTCGTAATTGCCCTTCTATTCGTTATTGCTGTTACTGTTTCCCTGCAGATTGTCTACGGCCTCCACCCGGAAAAATTGATGCAATTAAAGGCACATTTCTACTGGGGAGCGTTTCTCATCAGTCTTATTGGCAACGCCACCATTATTTTCCCGGGTGCGGTTGTAGTAATCCTGTCTAATCTGGGGATTCTGCTCTACGGCAGCACCGGGCTGTTCGGCCCGATAGTTGTAGGGCTTGTTGGCGGAGTGGGGGCGGCCATCGGGGAGACCACCGGTTATATTGCCGGCTACAGCGGACGGGAAATTGTAGAACGTCAGAAGATGTACGGAAAGGTGGAAGGATGGGTGATTAAGTGGGGAGCACCGGCTATATTCTTGTTTTCACTGGTACCGTTTGTTTTTGACCTGATGGGGATTGCCGCCGGGATACTTCGTTTCCCTTTCTGGAAGTTCATTCTCTTCTGCGGACTGGGTCGAGTGATTTTATATACTGTCTTTGTGACGCTGGCGGCTATGGGTTGGAAAGCAATCTTTCCCTTCTTCGGCTAGCGCCGTTCCCTGATTTTCAGAAGTAGCAATGAACCCGCTACAAAATAGGCGAAACACGCCCCCAGCATCACCTGGTAGCCCAGTCCAGCGCCATAATGGTTGAAATAATCAATCACCGGCCCGATAAGGCGGGCTAGAGCTGCGCCACCGGCGGTCGCTATGTTAGTCAGGCCGAGATAGCGCGCCTCCTCACCGCCGGGCACAAGGTCGGTGGCCAGAGCCCAGTTGGAGCTCATGAAAGCCCCGGCGCCGATGCCAATAATGACCCCGCCGGCAATGATAATGCCGTAGCCGGTAGCGAAAAAGATAACCAGTACCCCGGCGGCACCCAGGAGGCCGGAGGAGATGACCACGGGGCGGCGCCCGATTTTATCCGAAAGTCTCCCTGCGGGATAAACAGCAATGAGCATCCCGACACCCGCGGCAATACGCAGGTCGGCGGTGGCCGTTGCCGGGTTGACCAGGCCAGCCACGTCCCTGAGATAAAATAGGGCGAACGTCTGGATGGTCGCCAGCGCCATGAAAATGAGAAGGCGCGAGACAAGAAAGGTAATAAAATCACGGTCTTTCTTGACGTCAAACCTGAAACTACGGACAAGGGTTTGCCACAAGGGTAGCCCATCTGTAGCTTTCCTGCCGGACGGCTCCTTCACCATTATTACCG
>JBARQF010000221.1:0-2013 GCA_049643605.1 Dehalococcoidales bacterium | reverse complement strand
CTCCAGCATTCCGGAAGTTTTGCTGATGATGACACTCATATTGATGCCGGTCACAGGCCGCTGGGCGATGACCTATGCATTGTTCGCTTACCCATATGCCCGCGACACTGGCCTGGGGAAGGCTTTCAAGCAGGGAACCACGTGGCCAAGGTTCACTCTGGCAACGGTTATCTCCGTGGCCATAGCGGCAGCAATCGCACAGCTAGTGGGCCTGGCCGTCCTGTTTTTCGGCTGGGTGGTCACGCTGGTGACAGCCGCTTATCTCAAGAGAAAATTCAAAGGGCTCACCGGTGATAACTACGGTGCTATAAATGAAGTAGCGGAAGTAAGCGTGTTAATTTTTATCATCATATTGGCCAAGTTCGGGCTGGCCTGAGAGAGGAGAATAATGAGTCAGGTTTTTGTATCGTGGAGTGGAGGGAAGGAATGCAACCTTGCCGGTTATCGGGCGAGAAAAAGCGGGCTGGAAATATGCTATCTGGCCAATATGGTCACTGAAGACGGCGCACGCTCGCGCACTCATGGGTTGTCGGCCGAGATACTAAGATTGCAGTCACAGGCAATGGGCATTCCGCTGGTGCAGCGGCAGGCTACCTGGCAGAGCTATGAAGTCGAATTCAAGAAAATGGTCAATGAATTAAAGAAAGAAGGTATTGATGGTGGCGTCTTCGGGGATATTGACCTTGATGAGCATCGGGAGTGGGTAGAAAGGGTGTGCCGGGAGGTCGGTATAACGGCACATCAGCCAGTCTGGGGCGAAAGTCAGGACGATATATTGAAGGATTTTATCAATTCAGGATTCAAGGCGATTATCGTTGCCACGAGGGCTGACATGCTCGGCGAGGAGTGGCTGGGGCGAAGCCTGGACATGGACTTTTTCAACGAGATAAAAGAGCTGGGCAGGACCAGGGGCATTACGCCCTGCGGCGAGGCCGGGGAGTACCATACCCTGGTGATTGATGGCCCCCTGTTCCAGAAAAAGATGGAAATAACGGAAGCCAAAAAGGTGTTCCGGGACAAGCACTGGTTTCTGGAAATATTGAGTGCGGAGCTGAGAGCGAAGTAATCATGCGAAAAACTACCCTGATAATTGGCGGGGCGCGCAGCGGGAAGAGCCACTACGCGATGGAACTTGCCCGGAAAGCTTCGGGGCCGGTGCTTTTTGTGGCCACGGCAGAGGCTTTGGATGAAGAAATGCGGCAGCGCATTGAGGAACACAAGAGAACAAGGCCAACCGCGTGGCGGACACTGGAAGTGCCGACCCACGTCGGGGATGGTGTCCGCCAGGAAATAGGCGATGCTCAGGTGGTGATTATCGATTGCATCACTCTCCTGGTGAATAATATTTTAAGCCAGCATTACCCTCCGGACAGCAGGCAGAAAGAGACCGATACTATCGAGCAGGCCGTCGCGGATGAAATCAGCGCGCTGATAGAATGTTTCCATAAAGTCGAAGCCAGATTCATAGTGGTAAGCAATGACGTTGGTTCAGGTATAGTGCCCGCCGATGGAATGAGCCGCCTGTACCGTGATTTGCTGGGCAAGGCCAATCAAATGCTGGCGCAGCGTGCCGATGAAGTGATTATGATGGTGGCCGGGATACCGCTACCGTTGAAAAGCGACGACTCAGGCCGGTGAATAAAACGTGGTTGTCGGCACGGTATGACAACCGCTACCGTTTCTCAGTAATAACTACCCGGCGAAGAACCCTATTCAGACCTGAGAGCTTCAATCGGGTTAAGGCGTGAGGCGTTCCAGGCGGGATAAAAGCCGAAAAACAGACCAATGCCCACCGATACCGAAACCGCCAGGATAACTATATCAGCAGTAACAACAGTCGTCATCACACCGGTGCTGGAGATGAGATATGAGACCGCCCATCCCAGGATAACGCCGATGATGCCGCCGGTAAACGTCAGAAAAGCCGCCTCGATGAGAAATTGAGTCCATATGTCTCGCTCCCTGGCTCCCAGTGCCTTGCGGATGCCTATCTCCCGCGTCCTCTCCAGCACT
>JBARQF010000220.1:0-3924 GCA_049643605.1 Dehalococcoidales bacterium | reverse complement strand
GTGCTCCGCCTTCGGCATAGCCCAGCATATAGATGTATATGTCCAGCGGGCGGCGGGCGGTAATCCTGGGGTCCAGTTGGCGTACCGAACCGGCGGCGGCGTTTCTGGGATTGGCGAATAACGGTGACCCGTCCTTCTCCCTTTCCTGATTAAGCTTGTGAAAGCCATCGATGGGCAAAAATACTTCGCCGCGAACTTCAAATCTTGGCGGGGCATCTTTTGACACGGCAAGAGGGACGCTCCGGATAGTCCTGAGGTTCTGCGTGATATCCTCACCGCGCAGGCCATCGCCGCGGGTGGCTCCGGTGACAAAGAGGCCATCTACGTAGGTAAGAGCCACGGCCAGGCCGTCAATCTTGTGCTCGCCGACAAAGTCAGAACTGGCCTGTCCGAGCAGTCGGGAGATACGGCTGTGCCAGGCGAGCAGCTCATCGTTGGAAAAAGCGTTGTCGAGGGACAGCAGGGGGAAAGGGTGCTCCACCACGCCGAAGGCTTCCAGAGGTTCGGCACCGACGCGCTGGGTAGGGGAGTCCGGAGTTAAGAACTGAGGGTACCGCTCTTCAAGCTGTTTCAGCTCCCGCATCAGCGAGTCGTACTCAGCATCGCTGATTTCAGGGCTATCGAGCACATAATAGCGGTAGTTGTGACGGTTTATCTCGGCTCTTAACTTGGCGATTCTCTTTCGTGTTTCTTCAAGTTCGGCCATAACGTTTTAATATGAGAGGTGTATCCGCACTAAAAGTATAACATAGCCGGAGATGCGTTGAAAGCTGAATAAGAGCCTTTACCTAGTGTAAATGGGAGGTATCGTTAAGTAAGTGTAACACAGCTCCCTGCGAATGGGTTTCAACAATGCTGAGCGAGGCTAAATCGGTGCGGAGCTGTCGCCAGTGCCGTATATCTATCGGCAGCAGGTGACAGATTAAGAGTCGCAGGACTCCGGCGTGGGCAACCACCAGAACCGTGTCCTCGAGGGTGTGCTTCTCCAGTCGACTTAGGAATTTCACGACCCGGCGGTCGAGGTCGGTAATGCTTTCGCCTTCGGGGAAACGAAAAGAAGGGTCCCGTGTCGGCCAGTCGCGGACCAGTTCCGGGTAGCGCTCGCCGATTTCATTGAAAGAAAACCCTTCCACCTTGCCGAAATTTATCTCGATAAGCTCCGGACAGGTGATAACCGGTAGCTGGTGGTGGGAGGCAATAATTTCGGCGGTGGCCGAAGCCCGGCACAGCTGGCTGGAGTAAATGGAGGCAATGTTTTCCCCGGCGAGTCGGTCAGCAAGTCTCTCCGCCTGCCATGTTCCCTCGGCACTCAACTCCACGTCGGTCTGCCCCCAGAACCTTTCCGCACTGTTGCCTTTGGTATTGCCGTGCCTTGCCAGAAGCAGTCTAGACAATGGCAGCCTCCTCAACAGGCAGCGCAGCGTTATTTTTTAGCCTCAGGGCAAATACCTCCGAGAATAAGTTTACCCAGTTATGTACCACCGTATCAAATGACGCTTTACGGCCGTTAACTTCTGCCATCGAGGTCATCGCGGTTCCTCTCAGGCCACAGGGCCTGATATGATTATAGTACTTCAGGTCAGTGTTTACATTAAAGGCAAATCCATGCATGGTGACATGGCGGCTGACATTGATGCCTATGGAACAGATTTTTCGACCGCCTGTCCAGACACCTCCCGGATAGCTCTCATTGCGCTGCGCCTCAATATCAAAATCATCAAGGAGTCGAATGATGACCTCCTCCAGTTTCCATATATATTCACGGACACCGAGGCCATTGGCACTGAGGTCGAGGATGGGATAGCCGACCAGTTGTCCCGGGCCGTGGTAGGTGACGCTGCCGCCGCGATTGGTCCGCACGACCGGGATATTTTCCGGCGGGGCGATAATATCCTCCTCGCCGTGGAACCGCCCCACGGTATAGACGTGCGGGTGCTGGAGCAATAAGACGGTGTCTGGAATCGCGCCCTCCGCCCTCAACTGCCTTAGAGTCTCCTGCCGCACTAAGGCGGATTCGTACGGGACTAATCCTAAATATTGCACGGAATATTCTTTTTGGCAGGGCGGATTAATATCCGGCATCTCTATCATTTCATTTCCCAGCGCAGAACCGGTTTCCTGGCGGCGCTGACCTCATCCAGCCTTCTGACCGGAGTATCGTGGGGTGCCGTGTGCAGTAAATCCGGACTTTCCTCGGCTTCTCTGGCAATTTCATTCATGGCGGCGATGAACGCATCGAGGGTCTCTCTGCTTTCCGTTTCGGTAGGCTCAATCATGATAGCCTCCTCAACCACCTGGGGGAAGTGAATGGTGGGCGGGTGAAAGCCGTAGTCAAGGAGCCGTTTGGCGATGTCCAGCGCGGTCACCCTTTTTGCCTTCTGCCTTTTGCCGGAGAATACCACCTCGTGCATGCAGGTGCGGTCGTAGGGCAAATGATAGCAGGCCTTTAATTTTCCTTTGATATAATTGGCATTTAAAACCGCATTCTCGCTGACCTCTTTTAAGCCCTCGGCGCCGAGCGAGCGGATGTATGCGTAGGCCTTGACCATCACGCCGAAATTCCCGCAGGCAGCACCAAGGCGGCCGATTGATTTATCAGGCGTGGCGGATTGATAGCCTTTTTTATCCCTGATAACGACAGGTGCTGGTAAGAATTCGGAAAGTTTTGCGTTGACGCAGACCGGGCCCGAACCGGGGCCGCCGCCGCCGTGCGGGGTGCCGAAGGTCTTGTGCAGGTTAAGCTGGACACAGTCGAAGCCGAGGTCGCCGAACTTTACTTTTCCCAGCATGGAGTTCAGGTTGGCGCCGTCACCGATAAGCAATCCGTCTCTATCATGGACGAGTTTGCTTATCTCGGCAATTTGAGGGTCAAACAGACCGAGCGTGGTCGGCATGGTCAGGGTTAGGGCGGCGCTCTCTTCATTTATCAAGTTGGCCAGGCTGGTCAAATCAAGGTTGCCGTCGCCGTTCGAGGGTATGGTATTCACCTCAAAGCCGCACATGGCGGCGGTTGCCGGGTTGGTGCCGTGAGCCGAGTCCGGCACGAGTATTTTGCGACGATGATTTGCACCGCGTGATTGGTGGTAGGCCCGGACCATGAGCAGGCCGGCCAGTTCACCCTGCGCTCCTGCCATCGGGGCCAGGCTGGTGGCTTCCATGCCGGTGATTTCGGCCAGTGCTTCCTGCAACTCGAACATAAGCTGCAGAGCCCCCTGTACCGTGTCAACTGGCTGGTAAGGGTGAATAGAACAAAATCCCGGAAGCCGGGCGATATCTTCATGCCATTTTGGGTTGTACTTCATGGTGCAGCTGCCGAGCGGATAAAATCCGGTATCCACGCCATAGTTTTTTCTGCTGAGCGCGGTGAAGTATCTCAACAGTTCGACTTCACTTACCTCGGGGAGCGCCAGTTCCTGGCGCAAAAGGTTCCCGGCAGGCAGCTCGGCCGCGGGTACATCCAGCTCCGGAAGCTGGCATCCCACCTTACCCGGTTTGCTGATATCCGGCAGTAATAACTGTTTATCTTTGTTCATAGCGCTCCCAGGACAGAGATAAGACGGTCTATCCCCTGTCTTGAGTTCATTTCGGTAACGCAGAGCAGCATCCCGTTGTTCACCAGGTGGCTCACGTCAAAGCCGCCGATGATTTGCTCTTTTTTGAGCGCCTGATTTATCTGTTCCGGTGGTATGGGGCAGCGGACAACGAATTCTTTGAAGAAAGGTTCCCTGAAGGCAAGAGAGTATCTTTTAAGGTTGCTGATGGATTCAGCGGCATAGTGGGCTTTGTGATAGCAGAGCTCGGCGATTCTGCGAAGCCCGCTTCTACCCATGGCTGCCAGGTAGACCGTGGCGGCAAGCGCCACCAGTGCTTCATTGGTGCAGATATTGGAGGTTGCTCGCTCTCTCCTGATATGCTGTTCGCGGG
>JBARQF010000219.1:0-1862 GCA_049643605.1 Dehalococcoidales bacterium | reverse complement strand
GCAAGCACTCTGGATTGATCGAAGATTTCTCTTACTCTCTGCAAGGGGTTAATGTTATATTTTTCAGAATGTGTCATCCCGTAAAAAATTAAAGAAAACGGTCTCCATGAGTATGCTTTTGGGCTGTCTTCAGCTTTCCTATCACTTCTTGATCCCGAGAATTTCACGAGCCTCTGAGGATGAAGCGACTTCCCGGCCCACATCACGCACAACACTTGTCATTGCTTCTATAAGGGCGCCATTATCAGCCGCTTTTTCTCCGTTGGGGAGATAGAAAGTGTCTTCCAGTCCTGTCCTAACATTACCGCCCAGTTCAACACACCGACGATGCAGGTCCCAGATTTTTCACCGACCGGGTCCGGTAGCGATAACCTGCCATTGGGCATTATCCGGCAATTCCTTAACGAGTATCGGTATAAGGTCTGGGTTGGCCGGCATGCCGCTATCCACGCCCATTACAAAAGACAGATGGGGGTCGCCTTCGAACATGCCGTTGGCCTTGTACATGGAAACGCTTCGCACAATGCCGGTATCAAAACACTCGAATTCCGGAATAATGTCATTGGCCGTCATCACTTTAAGGAAACTGTGCACCTTTTCCACAGGATTATCGAAAATTAGTGGCGGCCAGGCCCACTGCCCGTCTTTACGAATTTTGAGGTAGTTGAGCGATCCGGCATTGCAGGCGGCAATTTCGGGGGAAAAGGCCTCCAGACATCCAAGTGGACCGGAAATGTCATTTCCCATCACGCCGGTCGTCATGCAAATAATCATATCAGGAACCTTTGCCTTGATGGCGTTCAGGATAGCACCGACCGTTTTCAGGTCCCATGTGGGAAGCGCTCCCTTTCCTTCCCCCTGATCGCGAAAATGGCAATGTGCCACGGTTGCACCGGCGTTATAGGACTGCAGGACAGCATCGGCCATTTCGTCCGGGGTTACCGGCACGTTGAATTCTACCGGATCGGTTAGCACGCCTGTTACCGCAACGGTTACCACTACTTTAGTGGTGTTATCGCCCATTGAAATACCTCCTTTTTTTCGCTTACAACACTATTCATTTAGCCGACATTTCTTATTTCAATTCACAATGAGGCATCCTGCCCCTCATTGCTTTTATCAGAAATAATATATCTATGGCACCTGGCTGTCAATAGCCGTCTCTGAGCCCTGCAGTATTCAGAATCTTCATCTATTGGCGATGGCCAAGCTCTCCACCCAAAAGGAGGCGATACTTCCCCTATCTTTTTCACCTAACTGCCTGCTTGCCCTCAGGCATGCTTAGCCGGGTGATATGCATAACCGGCTTATCCGCTCCAGCATGGCAGCAAACAGGTCTCTGGGCAGCGCTACCTCAGCCAACTGCAAGATAATCTGCCGAGCATGGCGCACAATCCCTCCCCCTATCTTGATCAGCTTCACTTGAAGGCTACATAATGACCAGTCGTTGATTGCCTTCGGCAAGCATAACCTGCGCAGGAAGTTTCCCAGATTGTAGGCCAGGATGAAAAGCTGGAGCCGCACCTGGTTAGCAATAAACCGGTGGCAGGAGAGCCGTGTCCAGTTTAGGGCATACTTGCCTTCCTTAATCCACTGCTCGGCCGTCCCACGCCTGTTGTAGAAGTGCACCACACCCTCAGGTCTGGCGGAGAGGTTGGTCACGATGAATCCCACTCGTGGGAATAGCTCTCCCCTGTGCCATTCCACCTTGGCCACCACCCGCCGTGGCCGCTCCCAGCTCCCTGCCTGATACTGGAAGTCGTGGTAGCGGATTGCGGGCTTCTCAGATGACTCCCCTTCAGGACGTTTCAGCAGGTGCTTAATCTCCCGTTCCAGGACATCGTTGGCTGGCAGACGAATGG